>JBQCCU010000334.1:0-3436 GCA_051961935.1 Amnibacterium sp.
CGTCGCGCGGCTCGCGCGGGACCCGGAGGCGCTGGACCTGCTCGCGCTGCGGGCGCTGACCGGCCGGCCCTCCCGCGCGCTCGCCGCCGCCGGGCCCGCCGCCGCGGCCTGAGGTCCAGCCGCCGTCCCGCCGGTTCCGACGCGTCGCACAGCGCCGTGGCGCCGGCGTCGCGGGGAGCGGGGCAGGATCGGCGGATGCGGCTCTACTCCGACCTCCCGCGCGCCCGCGCCCTGCAGATCGCGGGCGACGTCGTCGCGCTGCTCGTGCTCGTCGCGGGAGTGGTGCTCGCGGTCGCGCTGCACGGCGCCATCGCCGCCCTCGAGGCGGTGGGCGCCCGGGTCGCGGCGTCCGGGACCGGCCTCGCGGCGACCCTGGGGGACATCGGCCGCCGGCTCGGCGGGGTGCCGCTGATCGGCGGCGGCATCCGCTCCCCGTTCGACGCGGCGGCCGGCGCGGGCAGCGCGCTCGCATCGGCGGGGGAGGGCTGGCGCGACGGCGTCGAGCGGATCGCGCTGCTCGCCGGCTGGATCGTCGCGCTGCTCGTGGTGCTGGTCGTGCTGGCGGCCTGGGTGCGGCCGCGGCTCGTCGGGGCCGCGCGACGCGGGGCCGTCGCGCGGCTCGCGCGGGACCCGGAGGCGCTGGACCTGCTCGCGCTGCGGGCGCTGACCGGCCGGCCCTCCCGCGCGCTCGCCGCCGCCGGGCCCGCCGCCGCGGCCGGCTGGCGGCGCGGGGATCCGGACGTCATCCGCACGCTCGCCGCGATCACGCTGCGCGAGGCCGGGCTGCGGCCGCCGACGGCGTGATCCGCGGCGGTCAGGCGCGCGTCAGCGCGGGCTGAGAACGATGACCGGATGCACCGGTCCGAACGGGCGACGCCGGGCGAGGGCCTGCTGTGGGCGGCCCTCGCCGGGTGCGCGGCGCTCACCGCCGTGCTGTTCGTGCTGCATCCGCCCGGCTGGTTCATCTCCTGGCCGTTCGTCGTGAAGGGGGTCCACGCCCTCGTCTCCCCGCACGCCCTCGACCTGTACGGCCGCCATCCCGAGCTGCAGATGGGGCCGCTCACGTTCCTGCTGAGCGCGCCGGTCGTGCTGCTCGTCCCCGCGGCGGCGCGCCGGGTGGTCGCGATCGTGCTCATGCTGGGCTGCGGCCTGCTCGTGATCCGGGAGCTCGGCCGGCTCGTCGACCCCGGGGACCGCGTGGCCCGCCGGCGCTGGTTCCTGACCGGCCTGCTCGCCCTCGCCGCGTGGAGCGAGCTCGCCGTGCGGTACGCCCACGCCGACGACGTGCTCGCCCTGCTCGGCGTCGTCCTCGGGCTCGGGCTGCTCCGCCGCGCGCATCCGGTCGCCGCGGGCCTGCTGCTCGGACTCGCTGTCGACGCGAAGCCCTGGGTGCTGCCGTTCGTCGCGCTGCTCGCGATGGCCGAGCCCGGCACTCGCCTGAAGGCGTTCGCCGCCGCCGTCGCCGTGATCGCCGTCGCGTGGCTGCCGTTCGCGCTGCTCGGCGCGGGCAGCATCCGGGCGCTGCAGTTCCGGATCCCGATCGAGGGCGCGTCGACGCTGCGGCTGCTCGGGATCCGGCACGGCACCCCGCCCTGGTGCCGCCCCGCGCAGATGCTGCTCGGCGCGGGCGCGGTGCTGCTGCTCATCCGCCGCTCGCGCTGGCAGGCGGCGCTGCTCGTCGTGGTCGCGATCCGCATGCTGCTCGATCCCGCGGTGAAGCCCTACTACGACGCCGGGCTCGTCCTCGGTGCGGCCGCGTTCGACCTCGTCGCGGCGGTGCCCGTCGCGACGCTGATCGCGACCCTCGCGGTCGCCGTGCCCTCGCTCGTGCTCGCGGGTGACCCGGCCGTCCGCGGGCCGCTGCGGGCCGTCGCCCTGGTGGCGCTGGTGCTGCTCGGCATGCTCGTGCCGCAGCGGGGCGCGCGCATCCGTTCCGTTGGACGTCCCAGGGAAGCGCCGTCGCCCGCGCCCTCCGCGGTCACGGAGCAGGGCTGACGGGCGCACCCGCTACGATCGGTGCGGCATTTCGGCGCCGGATCACAAGGAGGCCTCCATGTCCGGACACTCCAAGTGGGCGACCACCAAGCACCAGAAGGCGGTCAAGGACGCCCGACGGGCGAAGTCGTTCGCGAAGCTCATCAAGAACATCGAGGTCGCCGCGAAGATCGGCGGCGCCGACCTCTCCGGCAACCCGACGCTCGTCGACGCCGTGCAGAAGGCGAAGAAGACCTCGGTCCCGAACGACAACATCGACCGCGCCATCAAGCGCGGTGCAGGCCTCACCGGCGAGTCGATCGACTACCAGACGATCATGTACGAGGGCTACGGCCCGAACGGCGTCGCGCTGCTCATCGAGTGCCTCACCGACAACCGCAACCGCGCCGCCGCCGAGGTGCGCACGGCCATGAGCCGCAACGGCGGCACGATGGCCGACCCCGGCTCTGTCGCCTACAACTTCAGCCGCAAGGGCGTGATCCGCGTCGCGAAGTCGGACGGCCTCAGCGAGGACGACGTGCTCGCGGCCGTGCTCGACGCCGGGGTCGAGGACGTCGCGGACCACGGCGAGGAGTTCGAGGTCGTCACCGACCCGAGCGAGCTGGTCGCCGCCCGCACCGCGCTGCAGTCCGCGGGGATCGACTACGAGTCGGCCGACGCGGAGTTCGTGCCCGGTGTGAGCGTGGAGATCGACGACGTCGAGCTCGCGAAGAAGGTGCTCCGCCTCGTCGACGCGCTCGAGGACAGCGACGACGTGCAGAACGTCTTCGCGAACTTCGACCTCTCCGACGAGGTCGCCGCCGCCCTCGACGAGGAGTAGCCCGTGCGGGTGCTCGGCGTCGACCCGGGCCTCACGCGGTGCGGCGTCGGCGTCGTCGACGTCGCGCCGGACCGCTCGGCGCGGCTCGTGCACGTCGAGGTGATCCGCACCCCGCCGGACCAGGCGCTCGAGCTGCGGCTGCTCGCGCTCGGCCGCGGGCTCGCGGCGCTGCTCGACGAGCACCGGCCCGAGGCGTTCGCCCTCGAGCGCGTCTTCGCGCAGCACAACGTGCGGACGGTGATGGGCATCGCGCAGATCAGCGGCATCGCCCTGCACCTCGCCGCCGAGCGCGGGCTCCGCGTCGGCCTCCACACACCCAGCGAGGTGAAGGCGGCGATCACCGGCTACGGCGCGGCGGACAAACGCCAGGTCACGACGATGGTCACCCGGGTGCTCGGCCTCGACGAGGCGCCGAAGCCGGCGGACGCCGCGGATGCGCTCGCCATCGCGATCTGCCACGCATGGCGGGTCGGTCCCGCGCCGGCCGCCACCACGGATGCGATGACGCCCGCCCAGCGCGCCTGGCGCGACGCGGAGACCCCCCCCAGCCGCCCCAGACCGCAGCGAGGGAAGGATAAAAGAACGTAGGCGAAGGGGGCGACCACATTCCGGCCTACCTCG
>JBQCCU010000335.1:0-3252 GCA_051961935.1 Amnibacterium sp.
CGCGCTCCTCGCGGGGCAGCCCGGCGTGTTCCTCGACGCGCTCTCGCACCTCGTGCTGCCGGGGCTCGTGCTCACGCTCTACACGGTCGGGCTGCTCGTGCGGTTCGCCCGCTCCGCGATCCTCGACGTGCTGAACCAGGACTACGTGCGGGCCGCGCGGGCGAAGGGCCTCCCGACCGGCCGGGTCGTCTTCCAGTACGTGATCTACCTCGGTCACCTGCTGCAGGGCAACCTCGGCACCTCCATCCAGACGCACAACCCGGTGGTGGAGGACCTCGGTGTCGCCTTCCCCGCGACCGTCGAGCTCGCCCTGTTCGTGATCGTGTTCTCCATCGTGATCGGGCTCGGCCTCGGGCTGATCGCCGCGCTCCGCCACAACCGGCTGTCCGACCAGATCATCCGGGTCGTGTCCCTGCTCGGCATCTCGGTGCCGACCTTCTGGCTCGCGGTCGCGGTGTACTTCCTGTTCTTCTTCGTGCTGCACTGGGCGCCCGGGTCCGGCCGGCTCGACCCGGCCGACACGCCCCCGCCGACCGTCACCGGCCTGTACACCGTCGACGCGCTGCTCGCCGGGCAGCCGGCCGTGTTCCTCGACGCCCTGTCGCACCTCGTGCTGCCCGGCCTCGTGCTCACCCTCTACACGGTGGGGCTGCTCGTGCGGTTCGCCCGCTCCGCGATCCTCGACGTGCTGAACCAGGACTACATCCGCGCCGCGCGCGCGAAGGGCCTGCCGCCCCGCCGCGTCGTGTTCGGCTACGTGCTGCGCGGGGGGCTGCTGCCGATCCTCACGATCGTCGGCCTCGCCTTCGGCTCGCTGCTGTCGGGCACCGTGCTCACCGAGCAGGTGTTCGCGTGGGGCGGCATCGGCCAGTACGCGTTCCGGGCGGCAACCGCCCTCGACCTGCCCGCCGTGCTCGGCGTCGGCCTCATCGTGGGAGTGGTCTACATCGCCACCAACTTCGTCATCGACGTGATCTACGGCGTCGTCGATCCGCGGGTGCGGGTCGGATGACCGCCGTCGCCCTGCCCCGCCGCAGGTTCGCCCTGCCGGCCGCGTCGCGCCGCCCGCTCGCGATCGTCGGCGCCCTCGTGATCCTCGCGTGGGTGCTCATCGCCGTGCTCGCCCCGGTGCTGCCGCTGCAGGACCCGCTGAAGCAGTCCTCCGCCGTGCTCGCCGCACCGAGCGCGGCGCACCTGCTCGGCACGGACGAGCTCGGCCGCGACGTGCTCTCCCGCACGCTGTGGGGCTCCCAGGTGTCGCTGCCCCTCGCCGTGGTCCTGGTGCTCGCGTCGCTCGTGATCGGCAGCGTGCTCGGCGCGGTCGCCGGCTACATCGGCGGCATCGTCGACGAGGTGATCATGCGCATCGCGGACCTCGTGTTCGCGTTCCCCACGATCATCCTCGCGATGGTGGTGGCGGCCGCGCTCGGCCCGAGCCTCACGAACGCGGTGATCGCGCTGACGTTCGTGAACTGGCCGAACTACGCCCGCGTGATGCGCTCCCTCGTGCTCGGCGCCCGTGGCCAGGAGTACGTGATCGCCGGTCGCCTGCTCGGCTCCGGGCCGTTCACCTCCCTCCGCCGGGACGTGCTGCCCAACGTCGCCGCGCCCATGCTCGTGCTCGCGACGCTCGACTTCGGCAACCAGATCCTGCTGCTGTCCGGCCTGTCCTTCCTCGGCCTCGGTGCGGTCCCGCCGACGCCCGAGTGGGGCTCGATGGTGGGCGACGGGGTGCAGCAGTTCTCGAGCTGGTGGCTCGCCACCTTCCCCGGCATCGCGATCTTCTCGGTCGTCGTCGGGTTCAACTTCCTCGGGGACGCGCTCCGCGACGCCCTCGACCCCCGCACCGCGGGCGCCGTGCAGGGGACGACGGTATGAGCGGACTGCGGATCGAGGGGCTCCGGCTCACCATCGGGCGGTCGGAGGTGCTGCGCGGCATCGACCTCGAGGCGCCCGGCGGCTCGATCACGGGGCTCGCGGGGGAGTCCGGCTCCGGCAAGACGATGACCGGGCTGACGGTGATCGGGCTGCAGCCCGCGGGCTCGCGGGTGTCCGGGACGATCGCGTTCGAGGACGACGCCGCGCCGGTGCCGAACCTGCTCGACCTGTCGCCGCGGGCGATGAACCGGCTGCGGGGGCGCCGCATCGCCATGGTGTTCCAGGACCCGACCGCGAGCCTGCAGCCGATGCTCTCCATCGGCACGCAGCTCACGGACCACGTGCGCCACCACCTGCACCTCGACCGGAAGGCCGCGATGCGCCGGGCGATCGAGCTGCTCGAGCGGGTGCGGGTGCCGGACCCCGAGGCCGCGGTGCGGCGCTACCCGCACCAGTTCTCCGGCGGCCAGCTGCAGCGGATCGCGATCGCCGTCGCGATCGCGTGCGACCCGGCGGTGCTCATCGCGGACGAGCCGACGACCGCGCTCGACGTCACCGTGCAGGCCGGCATCCTCCGCCTGCTGCGGGAGCTCACGGACGACCTCGGGCTCGCGGTGCTGCTCGTCACGCACGACCTCGGCGTGATGTCGGCCGTCGCCGACACCGTCGCCGTGATGCGGACCGGGGAGGTCGTCGAGCACGGCAGCCGCTACCAGGTGCTGCGGGAGCCGCGCACCGAGTACGCGAAGGAGCTGATCGCCGCCCTGCCGCACACGCCGCCGCCCGGCGCCGGCGTCGACCAGGAGAGCCCGCCGCCCGGCGCCGGGCTCGACGCGGACGGCGAGGCCGTGCCCGACGGGACCGAGGAGGGGACGCGATGAGCGCCCGGCTGGAGATCGACGCCGCGACCGTCACCTCCCGGCAGCCCGGTCGCAGGACCCTCACCGCCGTCGACGGCGTGAGCCTGCGGCTGGAGGCCGGGGAGGTGCTCGGCCTCGTGGGCGAGTCCGGCTGCGGCAAGTCGACGCTCGCCCGGGCGGTGTGCGGCCTCGAGCCGCTCGCGTCCGGCACCATCCGCTTCGACGGGGAGCCGGTGCGCCGGCTCGGGCTGCGCCCGCGGGACCTCCGCCAGCGCCGCATCCAGATGGTGTTCCAGAACCCGTACGCGTCGCTGAACCCGCGTCGGCGGATCGGTGCGCAGATCGAGGACGCCCGCGCCGTCGCCGGCCGCGACGCCCGGGGGGTCGCCCGCGTGCGGGCGCCGGGGGCCGGGCCCCCCGCGGGGGCCTCGCGGAACCCCTCCGTGTTCACGGGCGCCCCGCGGCCGGGCAGCGCGATCGCGCGGGGGATGGCCGCGGCGCCGGAGGTGCTCAT
>JBQCCU010000336.1:0-2746 GCA_051961935.1 Amnibacterium sp.
CGATGTCGTTCTGCAGGCCGGCGACGACCGGCGCGTAGTCGTCGACGATCCGGTCGGCGATGCCGTAGAGCACCGCGTAGCCGCCGACCGCGAGCAGGTCGGGCTGCGCCTCGAGCCGCCGCCGCACCGCCCGCAGGTCGGGCTTGTCCGCCTGGCGGATCACGACCGCGAACTGCGGCCCGATGAACAGGTGCACCTCGCCGAAGTCGACGCGCTCCTCCCGGTCCAGGTACTGCGCGGGTCGCAGCACCACGAAGCGGATGTCGCCGTACCGCTCGAGCTTCGGCCGCTGATGCCCCTCGAGCGCGTCCTCGACGGCGAGCGGATGCAGCGCGAACTCGTCCGCGACCTCGTGCAGCTCCTCGCCCGAGGGGCGGTAGAGGCCGATCCAGCCGAAGCCGTGCCGCGCCGTGACGAGGTCGAAGGTCTCCTCGAGGGAGGTCGGATCCGCCGTGCGCCGGCCGTCCACGTACACCGCGTTGTCGACGATGGGCATGCGCCGAAGCCTAGGAGCACGTCGCGCCGCACCCCTGCAGGACCCGTTCGACGGCGCTCGCGCAGCGCCTTCGGCTGCGGCGTGTAGCCTCCGGAAAATGACGCGCATCGCCGCCATCGCGACGGCCCTGCCCGATCACGCCTACCCGCAGCAGGAGATCACCGAGCTGCTCGCGCCGATGGTGACGCAGGACCCGCGCAGGCAGGCCGTCATGCGGCGCATCCACTCGTCGGCGCACGTCGCCACCCGGCACCTCGTGCTGCCGCTCGAGCAGTACCGCACCGCGCTCACCTTCGGGCAGACCAACGACCGGTTCGTGGGGGAGGCCACGCGCCTCGCCGCGGCCTCGATGCGGGAGGCCCTCGACGCGGCGGGCGTCGCGCCCGACGAGGTCGACTTCATCGTGTTCACCTCCGTGACGGGCATCTCAGCGCCCTCCGTCGACGCGCTGCTCGTGCCGCTGCTCGGCCTGCGCGACGACGTGAAGCGGATGCCGATGTTCGGCCTCGGCTGCGTCGCCGGTGCCGCCGGCATCGCCAGGGTGCACGACTACCTGCTCGGCCACCCCGGCGAGGTCGCCGTGCTGCTGTCCGTCGAGCTCTGCTCGCTGACGGTGCAGCGCGACGACGACTCGATGGACAACATCGTCGCCAGCGGCCTCTTCGGCGACGGCGCCGCCGCGGTCGTGCTGGTCGGCGAGGAGCGGGCCGAGCGGCTCGGCACCCGCGGACCGAAGGTGGTCGACACCCGGAGCCGCCTCTACCCCGGCAGCGTCTCCACCATCGGCTTCCGCCCGAGCGAGACCGGCTTCCGCGTCATCCTCACGGCCGGCGTCGTCGACGTG
Organism: Amnibacterium sp.; assembly: GCA_051961935.1. Lineage (GTDB taxonomy): Bacteria > Actinomycetota > Actinomycetes > Actinomycetales > Microbacteriaceae > Amnibacterium. Next base: position 1,341 of record JBQCCU010000336.1, read on the forward strand.
ATCGACGCGAACTTCCCCGGCGACGCGCACGCGTTCCTCGGGACCCACGGCCTCACCGTGGAGGACGTCGGCGCCTGGATCGCGCATCCGGGCGGCCCCAAGGTGCTCGACGCGTTCCAGCGCGGCCTCGGCCTGCCGGAGGGCGCGCTCGACCGCAGCTGGGCGTCGATGGCGGAGGTGGGCAACCTCTCCTCGTCGAGCGTGCTGCACGTGCTCGCCGGCGAGCTCGGCGCACCGCATGCCGCGGGGGAGTGGGGGCTGCTCTTCGCCCTCGGACCCGGCGTCAGCGCCGAGTTCGTGCTGCTGCAGTGGGCGCCGGGCGGCGTCGCGCTGCCGAGCGCGGCCTAGGAGCCCGCGGTGACGCCGTTCGGGCCCGGATGGTGGGTCGACTACGGCTGGTACCTCGCGCTGCTCGCCGGGACCGGAGCCGAGCGCTTCCTCGAGGTCGCGATCTCGGCCCGCAACCTGCGGTGGGCGCTCGCGAACGGTGGCCGGGAGGAGGGCCGCGGCCACTTCCCGGCGATGGTCGTGCTCCACACCGGCCTCGTGCTCGCCTGCGCGCTGGAGCCCGTGCTCGCGCCCCGGCCGTTCCTGCCGGCGCTCGGCATCCCCGCCGTCGTTCTCGTGCTCGCCGCGCAGGGCCTCCGCTACTGGTGCATCCTCACCCTCGGGCATCGCTGGAACACCCGCATCGTCGTGGTCCCCGGCCTCCCGCTCGTGCGCCGGGGGCCCTACCGGTTCCTGCCGCACCCGAACTACGTCGTGGTGGCGGTCGAGGGGATCGCGCTGCCGCTCGTCTTCACGGGCTGGGTCACCGCCCTCGCCTTCACCGTGCTGAACGCGGTCCTGCTGCTCGGGTTCCGCATCCCCGCCGAGGAGGCGGCGATGTCGCGGGCGCTCGCCGAGGCGCGGCCGTGACCGCCGACGTCGTCGTGGTGGGCGGTGGCCCGATCGGGCTCGCCACGGCGATCGGGGCTCGGCTCGCGGGGCTCGATGCGGTCGTGCTCGAGTCCCGGGACGGCCCGCTCGACAAGGCCTGCGGCGAGGGCCTGATGCCCGGGGCGCTCGCCGCCCTCGCCCGCCTGGGCGTCGACCCGCCGGGCATCCCGCTCGCCGGGTTCCGCTACGCCGATGCGCGCCGATCGGTCGAGCACCGCTTCCCGGGTGCGCCCGGCCGCGGCGTGGAGCGGCGGACGCTGCACGCGGCGCTCGCGGCCCGGGCCACGGCGCTCGGGATCGAGGTCCGCCGCGCCCGGGTCGCCGGGATCGACCAGGACGCACGCGGTGTGACGGTCGGCGGCGGGCGGGCCCGCAACGCCCACGGGGCGGCCGGGCGCCACACGACAAACCGGCGGCGCGCGGGGCGCGCGGCACCCGCCCGGGGGCGGGCCCCCGAAGGGCAGCGC
>JBQCCU010000337.1:0-2565 GCA_051961935.1 Amnibacterium sp.
GTACCCGTCGATCTACCTGGTGGGCGAGCACGCCAAGGGCGAGACGCTCTCCGTCGCCTTCGCGGGCCCCGGTCAGCACCAGGACGCCGGCGCCAAGATGATCCACATGGCGCCGTACACCCAGTCGTCGATCGTCTCGAAATCGATCGCGCGGGGCGGCGGCCGCGCCGGCTACCGCGGCGAGGTGCGGGTGGACCCGAACGCGCACCACTCGGCGAACACCGTCCGCTGCGACGCGCTGCTCGTGGACACCATCTCGCGCTCCGACACGTACCCGGCGATCGACATCCGCGTCGACGACGTGCAGCTCGGCCACGAGGCCACCGTCTCGAAGGTGAGCGAGGAGCAGCTCTTCTACCTGATGAGCCGCGGCCTGCCCGAGGACGAGGCGATGGCGATGATCGTGCGCGGCTTCATCGAGCCGATCGCGCGGGAGCTGCCGATGGAGTACGCGCTCGAGCTGAACAAGCTGATCGAGATGGGCATGGAAGGCAGCGTCGGCTGACCGCCGGGAGACGAATGACGAACGAGACCGAGACGCAGACGCTGGCCACGCCCTCCGGGGAGACCGCCGTCGAGGTGACGGGGACCGGCACGCGGCCCGCGATCATCGCCGACGCGACGGCCCGGCACGAGAACTCCACCGTGCCCGTGCAGACCCGCAACGAGCGGTTCACCTCCACCGACGTGACGGCGTTTCCGCCCGTGACCGGCCGGGAGGCCGGCTGGAAGCTCACGCCGGTCGACCGGCTCGCCGCGCTGATCGACGGCGACCTCGACGGCGGCCGCTACGAGATCACGGTGCAGGGCGACGGCGCGTCGACCGTCGGCTGGACGGACCGCAGCGACGAGCGCATCGGCACGGCGGGCATCCCCGAGGACCGCGCGTCCGCGAACGCCTGGTCCTCCTTCTCCGAGGCCCTCGACATCCGCGTCTCGGGCGAGGACCGCGTCCAGGTGACGGTGCGCCGCGACCGGTTCGGCTCGGTGCCCCGCGCCGCGCACACGATCATCCAGGCCGCGCCGTTCGCCCGCGCGGTCGTCGTGCTCGACAACGCGGGGCCCGCGCAGCTCGCGGAGAACGTCGAGATCCTGGTCGGCGACTCCGCCGATCTCACCGTCGTCACGGTGCAGGACTGGGCCGATGACGCCCGCCACGTGGCGAGCCACTTCGCCCGCGTCGGCCGGGACGCCCGTCTGAAGCACGTCGTCGTCTCCCTCGGCGGCGAGGTCGTTCGGGTCAACCCGCTCGTCACCCTCGCCGGGTGGGGCGCGGACGCCGAGCTGCTCGGCGTCTACTTCGCCGACGCCGGCCAGCACCTCGAGAGCCAGGTCTTCCTGTTCCACCAGGCCGACCACACGAAGGGGCGCGTCGAGTACCGCGGCGCGCTGCAGGGCCAGGGCGCGCACACCGTCTGGATCGGCGACGTGCTCATCGGCCGCGACGCGGTCGGCACCGACTCGTACGAGCAGAACCGCAACCTCGTGCTCACCGACGGCACCCGGGCCGACAGCGTCCCGAACCTCGAGATCGAGACCGGGGACATCGAGGGCGCGGGCCACGCCTCCGCGACCGGACGCTTCGACGACGAGCAGCTGTTCTACCTGCAGGCCCGCGGCATCCCCGAGGACGTCGCCCGCCGGCTCGTCGTGCGCGGCTTCCTCGCCTCCATCGTCCAGAAGATCGGTGTCCCGCAGCTCGAGACCCGCCTGCACGACGCCATCGAGGCCGAGCTCGCGGGCGGGCGTACCCTGGAGCCGTCCCGATGAGCGACCGGCCCGTCCGCGTCTGCGGCGTCGACGACCTCGAGACGGACACCGCGCTCCGGGTCGTCGTGGACGGCACGCCGGTCGCCGTCGTGCGCGACTCGAACGGCACCATCCACGCCATCGGCGACACCTGCACCCACGGCGACATCTCGCTGTCCGAGGGGTTCGTCGAGGACGACACCCTGGAGTGCTGGGCCCACGGCTCGAAGTTCTCCCTGACGAGCGGCCGCCCGCTCACCCTGCCGGCCTACCAGCCGGTCCCCGTCTTCCGGGTCGTGGTCGAGGGCGGCGACGTGCTCGTCGACCCCACCCCGATCCCGGCCGAGGAGCTGCCCGCCTGAGCGGGTGCGCTGAACGAAGGAACATCGCATGTCAACGCTCACCATCGCCGACCTCCACGTCAGCGTCGAGACCGACCAGGGCACGAAGCAGATCCTGCGCGGCGTCGACCTCACCATCAACGAGGGCGAGACCCACGCCGTCATGGGGCCGAACGGCTCCGGCAAGTCGACGCTCGCCTACACGATCGCCGGGCACCCCAAGTACCACGTCGAGTCCGGGTCCATCCGGCTCGACGGCGAGGACGTCCTCGCGATGAGCGTCGACGAGCGCGCTCGCGCGGGCCTCTTCCTCGCGATGCAGTACCCGGTGGAGATCCCCGGCGTCACCGTCTCCAACTTCCTCCGCACCGCCAAGACCGCGATCGACGGCGAGGCGCCGGCGATCCGGCCCGTGGCCGTGTACCCCGTGACCATCGACGGCGACGACGTTCTCGTCGACGTCCACCTGCCCGTC
>JBQCCU010000338.1:0-10427 GCA_051961935.1 Amnibacterium sp.
GCCCTGGCCTCCGCTCTGGCCTTCGCGTTCGCTGCCGCCTTCGCCGCCGCCTTCGCGGCCGCCGCCTTCGCCGCCGCCGCCTTCTCCGCGGCCGCCTTCTCCGCGGCCTTCCGAGCGGCGAGGCGCTCAGCGGCCGCCTTCCGCTCGGCGGCCGCGTGCGCGGCCACGGCCTTGGTGTGCTCGATGTCGGTGTACGCCCCCATGCCGACCACGCCGGCGACCCCGATCCCGAGCGCCGAGACGACGCCCGTCGTGATCCTCGCGAGGCGCTTCCCCCGGTCCCGTCCGCTCATCGTCCCCTCCTCACCGTTCCACGATCCGCAACGCCAGCCGCGGGCACAGCGCGACGGCCTCCCTGGCCGCCTCCAACTCGTCCGGCGCGAGCTCGAGGTCGTTCCCGCCGCCGACCGCGAGCGGGTAGCCCCAGGGGTCCCTGGTCAGCCGGCGCTCGAGCAGCTCGGTGCAGAGCCCGCGACCGTCGCAGGTCGTCCAGTCGATGTGGAGCCGCGGTCCCCGTCGTGGCGTCGTGGCGCGGGTGCCGGTCATCGCCGCACCTCCCGGCAGAAGCCGGCCAGGTGCGCGCTCACGTCCTCGGCGAACACGTCGAGCGCGGAGGCGACCATGCGGGCCGTGCCGTCGGGGTGGTGGCAGCTCCCCCGCCCGACCACGAGGCCCGAGATGCCGCGGATCCGCCGCACGAGGTCGGCGTCGCCGCGGCCCGCGCTCAGGCGCTCGAGGGCGTCGGCCAGGGCCGGCAGCCCGTTCAGGCAGGGGCCGCACTGCGCGGCCGACTCGGCCGCGAGGTACCGGGCGATGCCGGCGGTCAGCGCGATCCCACAGGCGCCCTGACCGAGGGCGTACAGGGCGCCGGCCGCGGCGGGCACGCCCTCCCCGTCCGCGCGGGCGACGAGGGGCCGGCCGAAGGCGCGCGGGCCGACCCACGTGCCGTGGTACCCGCCGACGAGCACGGCGCGGATGCGGCCCGGCTCGGCGCCGGCCGCATCGAGCGCCGCGGCGATCGGCGTGCCGCCCGCCACCGCGATGGCACCCGGCGCCGGCACATCGCCCGAGAGCGTGAGCAGCCGCGATCCCGGGTCGTGCGCGGTGCCGAGCGTGCGGAACCAGGCGGCGCCGTACCGCGCGATGAGGGCGATGTGCGCGAGCGTCTCGACGTTCTGCACGAGGGTCGGCGGCCTGCGGAACTCGCGCGCGGTGAGCCGCACGGTGCGATCGACGGGCTTCGACTCGCCTCCGGCGGCGACGCGGGCGACGGCGGAGGCCTCCCCCGCCACGTACGCGTCGGCCGTGACCTGCACGCGCACGCGGTCGCCGTGCGGCCGCTCGGCGAGGGCGCGCAGCACCCGCTCCTCGTGCTTCGCCTTGACCACGACCATGAGCCGCGACGCGTGCACCGCCCGGCCCACGAGCTCCAGCCCGTCGAGCACGAGGTGCGGCGCGTGGGTCAGCAGCGCGGCGTCCTTCGACGACAGCGGCTCCCCCTCCGATCCGTTCGCGATCACGACGCCCCGGCGCTCCATCGCCGCGAGCTTCGTCGCGGCGGGGAACGCGGCGCCGCCGCGCCCGGTGAGGCCGGCCGCGGCGATCTCCTCGATCAGCCCGTGGGCGCCGGGCAGCTCCCCGAACACGGCCCTCGAGCCCGCGTAGGTCGCGGTCCCGGGGGTGAAGAGCCTCGGCAGGCCGTGTGGCCGTCCCGGGCGCTCGAGCACGGACGTGGGGGCGGTGAGGGTCATCGCGCGGGCTCCATCCGGTTGCGGCGGTGTTCGACGAAGCCGGTCGTCGTCCGCCAGGTGACGGCGATCACGACGAGCAGGGCGGCGATGCCGGCCTCGGCGAGGAACCAGAGCGAGCGGGCGTCGCTGCCCTGCCCGATCCCGTGGGCGAAGGCGAGCGGCCACAGGGCGTAGGACGCCCAGTGCACCGCCCGGAAGGTCCGCTGACCGATCCATCGCCGCACCAGCGCGGTGAGCGTCACGGCGACGGTGAGGTCGAGCGCCGCGGTACCGAGCCCGAGCCAGAACGGGGACTGCCGGCCGAGGAACGGCACGACGACGTCGACGAGCCGCAGCTGGGCGTACGGATCGAGCAGGAGCGAGCCGACGTGGACCGCGAGGAAGACGACCGACAGCAGCGCAACGTTGCGGTGCACCAGGGTCACCCCGAACCGCGGCAGGGTGCCGAGCGGCCGGCCCGACCGGGTGACGATCCCGAGCAGCAGCGACACCGTCATCAGGGCGAGCAGCACCGCGCCGCTGCCGCGGCCGAGCGCCCAGAACGCCTCGCTCATGTCAGGCCACCTCCGGAAGGCGCTCCGCCGGCCAGCCGCCGACGAGGGAGACCGCGCCCGTGGCGTCCACGAGCCGGGCGGCAACGCCCGCCGCCGTGAGCGCGGCGGGTGCGCGGCGGCCGCCGACGATCGCGGTGGTGGACCAGGTGTTCGCGAGCACCGCGGTGGGCGCGACGACGGATGCGCTCCGCCAGACCGGCTCGGCGGGGCGGCCGCTGGCGGGGTCGACGATGTGGTGACGCGTCTCGCCGTGCGCCGTCCAGCGGCGGCGCTGCGTGCTCGAGGTCGCGAGTCCCCAGCCGGGGAGCAGGGAGACCTGGGTGGCGGGGTCGGCCGGGAGGTCCTGGACCGTGACCTGCCAGCCCTGCTCCGGTCCGTCACCGGCGGTGGCGATGTCGCCGCCGAGGTTCATCAGCACACCGACGCCGAGCCGTTCCTCGATCGCGGCCGCGATCCGGTCCGCCGAGGCCGCCTTCGCGGTGGCGCCGAGGTCGAGGCGGAGCCCCGGGGGCATCGTGAGCACGTCGCCCTCGAGCCGGACCCGCTGCCAGCCGGGCACCGCGGTGACGACCACCCGGGAGGGGACGCCGTCGCGCAGCACGAGCTCGAGGTCCCGGTCGTAGCCCAGCGCGGCGAGCGCGGAGCCGACCGTCGGGTCGACCGCGCCGCCGCTCAGCGCGGCCGCGTCGAGGGCCGCGCCGATCAGCTCGGCGAGCAGGGGCGAGACGCGCACGCCGCCGCTCGCGTCCGCGATGCGGGCGAGCTCGGAGTCGCTGCGGAACCGGTCGCAGGCGTCGCCCACGGCCGCGAGGTGCCGTTCGGCGAGGGCGACGGCCGCACCGAGCGACTCGGGGTCCGTGACGAGCAGGTGCGCCCTCGTGCTCCAGACGCTCCACGAACGACCGCTGATGGTCATGCTCCCCCCTCTCCGCCGTGCCTGTGCGATGGATGGTCCGCGCCGATCCGATGAGCCGCCTCTGTGCCGGCCATGCGCCTCCGATGCTCCGCCGAGGCTCTCTCGGAGGGACGACAGCGCGCCCGGAGTGGGATCCGGGCGACGCCGATGGGGCGGCGCAAGGGGATCCATGGTGCCGGGCGAGCGCAAGAGGGGCCTCGGAGAACCGCCGCCCGAGTGTTCGAGGTCTCACATGTGCGCCGGGTCGCGCCGGTCTCCGGCGCGCGGGATCAGACGCCGGTCGCCCGGAAGAGCGAGCCGATCACGATGGTGGCGACGAGCGCGGCGGCCCCGCCGACCACGACCCGGATCGCCGCCCGGCCGGTGGGGCTGCCCCCGAGCCGCGCGCCGAGCGCACCGGTGATGGCGAGGGCGACGAGCACGATGACGAAGGTGCCGACGATCCGGACGGAACCCGGCAGCAGCAGGATCGCCACGAGCGGCAGCACGCCGCCGCAGAGGAACGCGATCGCCGAGGCGCCGGCCGCGTGCCACGGGCTCACGACCTCGTCCTCGGTGAGCCCCAGCTCGGTCTCGAGGTGGGCCCGCAGCGGGTCCTTGTCGGTCAGCTCGCGGGCGACGAGCTCCGCCGTGGAGCGGCTGAGCCCGCGAGCCTCGTAGAGCGACGTCAGCTCCGCGAGCTCGCCCTCCGGATCCTCCGCGAGCTCCCGGCGCTCGGTCGCGATGAGCGCCTTCTGGCTGTCGCTCTGGCTGCTCACCGACACGTACTCGCCGAGCGCCATGGAGATCGCCCCGCCGACGAGTGCCGCGAGCCCCGCGTTCAGCAGCGTGGCGAAGTCCGGGGTCGCGCTGGCGACGCCGACGACGATCGCGGCGACGGAGACGATCCCGTCGTTGGCGCCGAGCACCCCGGCCCGCAGCCAGTTGAGACGCCCCGCGGTCGAGCCCGCGTGGGGCTCGGCGGCGCCTTCGGCGGCTCCCGTGGTCATGCGCTCAGCGTAGAGGCAGACCGGACGGGGCTCGCAGGCCTAGCGTCGTGCCCGAGCGTCCGCCGGGGGCGGACCCACGACGAAGGAGTACGGGTGGACATCACGCAGGTGATCCTCGACGACCATGCCGAGCAGCGACGGCTCTTCGCGGCCCTGGAGGAGATCGGCCCGGACGACCGGAAGGCGCTCTCGGCCGTCTGGGAGCGGCTCGGCGCCCTGCTGGACACGCACGCGGAGGCCGAGGAGCGGCTCTTCTACCCGGAGCTGGTCGCGCTCGGCCGGCGCACGGACGACGACGAGGACGCGGAGGAGACCGAGGACGCGATCCACGACCACAACGAGATCCGCGACGCCGGCGAGGCGGTGCGGAAGGCCGAGGTCGGCACGGACGCGTGGTTCGAGGCGCTCGGCGAGCTGAACCGGGTCAACGGCGACCACATGGCGGAGGAGGAGCGCGAGGGGCTCACCGAGTTCCGGCGCAAGGTCGGCCTGGCCGAGCGGCACGACCTCGCGGTGCGGTTCCTCGCGTTCGAGTGCCGCCACCTGCTCGGCGTCGAGCCGGTCGACAAGGATCCGGAGGCCTACGTCCGCGAGCAGGGCTGAGGACGCGAGGGAGCGAGCTGCTCGGCGCGCCGTCACCGCTTGCGCCCGGTGCGGGAGGACCGTGGACGGGTGCGAGCGCTCCCCCGTCTGCGGTTCACCCGGCCTGACTACGGCATCCCGTTCTCGGTCCGGATCGAGCGACGCGGCGATCGTGCTCCCCGGCGAACGGCGCCGGCCGGTCGCGAAGCGACGACCGGGGTGCCGCGGCGGGCGGCCGCCCCGGGTTCGGCGGCCTGAGGCGCCGGAGATCAGCGCGGCCGGCTCCGCGCCACGAGCCGTGCGGCGTCGGTGAGGCGTTCGTCCAGCTCCGCCAGCTGCCCGTCACCGTGCCTCCGCCGCACCGCGATCCCGAGCAGGTGATCGGCGATCGCCGGGTTCCTCGGCAGCAGCGACCCATGGAGGTAGGTGCCGAGGACGTTGCCCGCGACCGCTCCCTCGGTGCGGTCGGTCCCGTTGTTGCCGGCTCCCTGGAGGACGCGCGCGAGCGGGCGCACCCCGGACCCCAGGGTCGTGCGGCCGCTGTGATTCTCGTAGCCGAGCACCTCCCCGAACTCGGTGCTCGACGCCACGACGTTGCCGATGAGCCGCTCCGGGCCGGCGACGGTCTCGACGTCGAGCACGCCGATCCCCCGCAGCACCCGGCCCTCCGCGGTCCGGAAGCGGTGCCCGAACAGCTGGTAGAGGCCGCACACCACGAGCATCGGGAGCCCGTCCTGCGCGAGCGCACGGAGCTCCGGGCCGAGCCGCGTCAGGTCCTCCTCGATCGTCGACTGGCCGCTGTCCTGACCGCCGCCGCCGACGACCAGATCCACACCGCTCGGGATGCGGTCGCCCCGGTGCACGGGCTCGACCTCCGCCGGGTATCCGCGCCACTCGAGCCGGCGCGCGAGCGCCAGCACGTTGCCGAGGTCGCCGTAGATGTTCATCTCCCGCGGGAAGAGATGGGCGATCCGGATCGCCTTCACCGGTCGATCCCCGGCAGGGGCACGAGGGCGGCCAGGCGGCGCCGCAGCTGCAGCATCGCCGTGTAGGTGCAGAAGATGCGCACCGTCCTGCCGGCGCTCGTCGCGAGCAGCTCATCGAGTGCTGCTGCCGGTGACGGCACGACGCGATCCGGCCGGATCTCGTCGTAGCGGAGCCGGAGGGCCATGTCGGCGGCGCGGGTCCCCGTGACCATCGCCACGCCCCGGTCCCGCAAGGGGCTGAAGTCCACGTCCCAGAGCCACGACACGTCCCGGCTGTCGTTGTCGTGGTCGTTGATCGCGATCGCCGTGACCGCCGCAGCGGGGTCGAACGACCCGAGTGCGAGCCGGAACCCGGCGGGGTTCTTCACCAGGACGAGCTCCACGGTCGTGCCGTCGACGTCGATCGACTCCCCCCGCCCGAAGGCCGGGGGGACCGTGGCGAGGGCGCCGAGCAGCGCGTCCTCCTGGACGGCGTCGCCGAGCACGGCCCGCACCAGGGTGAGCGCGGCGGCGGCGTTGACGAGGTTGTAGTCGCCGCGCAGACGGAGGGCGAGCCGGTGGTCCGTCCCGTCGAACTCGAACGTCGCCTCCGCACCGTCCATGTCGGACAGCAGCACGTCGGCGGGTGGAGCGTCGAGCGGCCCGCCGCCGCCGCCGTGGAGCCGGTCGTCGCCGGGGAATCGGCCCTGCAGCGCGGGCCCGAGACCGAAGTAGCGGACGGGGGTGTCGGGGACCGTCGCAGCGATCGATGCGACGCGCGGGTCGTCGCGGTTCAGCACGAGGGCGTCGGTCGTCCGTGCCGCCATGCTCCTCAGCAGGCGCGCGGTCGCATCGATCTCACCGAAGCGGTCGAGCTGATCGCGGAAGACGTTCAGCAGGAGGCAGAACCGTGGAGCGACCTGCTCGACGAACCGCACACCGTGCGCCTCGTCGAGCTCGAGCACCGCGATGTCCGCGTCCAGGTGTCCCCAGGCGTCGACCTGGTTCAGCAGCGCGGAGACGACACCTCGGGAGAAGTTGCTGCCGCTCGGGTTGGTGAAGACCTTCACCCCCTGTCTTCGGAGCAGCTCGACCGCGAGCTTCGTCGTCGTCGTCTTCCCATTGGTGCCGGAGACGACCGCGACGCCGAGCGGCAGCTGCGCGAGCACATGACCCAGGAACCGGGGGTTCACGCGCTCGACGACGAGGCCGGGCAGGGCGGTGCCGCCACCGCGGAGCCGCGTGAGGCCGCGGACCGACCGGCCGATCAGGACGGTGGGCGGGTCGACGAGCCGATGCCGCAGTGCGCGCGGGGCGGTCGCGACGCGCGGCTCCCCGAGTCGATCGATCGGGACTGGCGGCATGGCACTCCTCGCAACTCACCGTGCCGTTCGCGGGACGACGCGCGACCCGCGGCGAAGGGCGGGTGTTCGGAGGACGATAGGCACCGCCGCGGCAAGGATCCACTCAGCGATCGCCCCGCTCCCACCGGTCCTCATGAACTCCTTGGCCGGCTGCCACGACTCGAGCGGTGGGCTCACGGCGGTTCTCCAGGACGGTGTGCGGCGCCGCCCGTCCTCCCCGCTCAGGGCACCTGGACCGGCACGACGGCGATCGGGCACGGCGGGGTGTCGAGCACCCCGCGGCCGACCGCGCCGAGCAGCCCGTGCGACTCGGGCGTCATCCGATGGGCGGCGAGGACGAGGAGCGCGGCGCCGTCGCCGGCCTCGCGCAGCACCTGGACGATCGGGCCGCTGCGCAGCCCGGTGCGCACGTGGAGGCCGGGGTGCCGGTGCTCGGCCTCCGCGGCGAGGCGGCCGAGGCGCGCCCTGGCCGCGGCCCGCCACTCCTCGTCGTCGGACGGGAACAGGTCCTCGGTGCGGGATCCGGGCGCCCGGGAACCGGCGTGCTCGAGCACGAGGTCCGTGTCGAGCAGGGCGGCCTCGCGAGCCCCGAAGTCGATGGCCGCCACGTCGTCGAAGGCCTCGTCGACGGCGACCACGACGCGTTCCCGCAGGGGGCGCCAGCGCCGCGGCACGACCACGGTGGGCACGGCGGCGGCGGCACCGACGCGGGTGGAGAACGACGGCACCGGCAGCGGCGGACGGCCGGCGCTCCGGTTGGAGCCGAGCACGAGGATGTCGGCCCCGGCCGCTGTCGCGAGCAGCGCCTGCTCCCGCGGCCCCTGGACCACCGCGGTCCGCAGCTCCGCGTCGGGCGCGAGCTCGGCGAGGTACTCCCGCTCCTCCCACACCACCTGCTCCGCCCGGGTCGGCCCCGGCTCGAGCACGCCGGCCCCGTGCAGGTCGCCGGCGAGGTGCACGATCGTCACCGCGAGGGGCTTCCGCAGCGCGCGCTCGGCGATCCAGTGCGCCGCGGAGATCGCCGCCGCCTCGCCGTCCGTGGCGAGCACGATCCGCTCCTCCGGCTCCTCGCTCGGGAACCCGGTGAGCTCGGTCTCGGCCTCGGTGGTGTGCACGGTCATCGGATCGGTCCTCTCCCCCGGCGCCCACGCGTCGCGAGCACGGTCCGCATCAGGGTTCCCGGTCGGATGCGCCGCGGGCAGGGCCGTAGGTCCCGACCGCGCCGGACGGCCGTGACGGGCTAGAGGTGCGCCTTGTCGATCGCCGACTGGAGGGAGCGGCGGTAGCCGTCGCTCGTGTAGCTGGCGCCGCTCACGGTCGCGATGCTCGCCGACTGCGCCTTCAGCGCCTCGCTCCGCAGCACGGGCGCCGCTTGGGCGCTGATCGCGACGGACCGGCCGCCCTGGTTGGTCAGCTGCAGCGCCTTCACGTCCGTGATGCGGCCGCCCTTGACGACGATCGCCACCTGCACCGGGCCGTAGTCGGTCTGCGCGGTGGCGCCCGCGAAGGTGCCGGACGACCCGCCGGTCGACTTCGACGGCTTCCCGCTCGCGGACGGCCCGGCGGAGGCGGGCGCCGGGCTCGGCGGGGCGGAGGAGGCCGGCGCGGCGAGCGGCGGCGCGGGCGGCACGGCCGCGTGGCCCAGCTCGAAGGTGAGCGCCACCGCCGCGGCGCAGCCCACGAGCGAGTACGCGAGGGCTCTGACCCTCATGCGTCGAACCGCTCGAGGTGGATCCGGTGCCGGGGCAGCCCCGCTCGGCGCGCGTCGCGCACGACGAGGTCGGCCCAGCCCGCGGGGCCGCACACGTAGAGGTCGGACTCGAGCAGGTGCGGGAAGACCGTGGTGATGCGCACCCCGCGGGAGAACGCCGTCGCGGACATCCAGGTGGCCCGGCCCTTCGGCCGATGCCCCGTGTCGGTGTACGCGACCCCGCCCGCGGCCTGCACGGTCCGCACGACCTCCTCCCACAGGTACTGCTGGCGGGCGTCGCTCGCGCGCAGCAGCACGGTCGCCTCGCCCGGCCGGAGGTCGGCGTCCTCGAGGAGGGAGCGGACGGGCGTGATGCCGATGCCGGCGGTCACGACCGAGAGGTACGGCGCGGTGCGGGCGCGGTCGGTGAACAGGCCGTACGGCCCCTGCACGGAGACGAAGGTGCCGGGGCGCAGCGCGGCGAGCCGCGCGGTCCCCGCGCCGAGGGCCCGCACCGTGAGCCGGAGGGAGGAGCCGGTCGGGGCGGTCGAGAACGAGACCGGGTGGGCGTGGAACCAGGTGCGCGCGCTCCAGAACCGCCAGATCGCGAACTGGCCGCCCTCCGCGCCGAGGCGGTCGATGTCGCGGCCGCCGAGGTGGATCGACACCACGTCGTCCGCGACGCGTTCGACGGCGAGCACCCGGAACCCGTGCCGCAGGCTGATCCAGACCGGTCGCGCGAAGCGGAACACCGCCATCGCGCCGAACGCGAGCACGTAGAGCGCCAGCCAGTAGATCCGCTCGACGCTCCCCCCGGCGAGCACCTGTCCCTGGCCGAGCTCGTGCGGCAGCGCGATGAGGATCCCCACGTAGCTCGCGAGGTGGAGCACGTGCCAGGCCTCGTAGGCGAACCGCCGCCGCACGGCGCCGAGGGACGTGATCACCACGCCGATGAGCACGGCGAGGCCCAGGTAGGCGAGCAGCATGTCCTTGCCGCTGGTGAGCAGCGTGATCGTCTCGCGGAGCGGCCCGGTGCGGTCGCTCATGCCGTAGCCGACGGTGAGCAGCACCGCGTGGGCGAGCAGGAGGTAGAGGGCCGGCTTGCCGATGCGGCGGTGGGCGGCGAGCGCCTTGTCGTGCCCGAAGGTGCGGTCGATCAGCGGCACCCGCGCGGCGAGCACCAGCATGACCAGCAGCAGATCCGTCGCAGCCAGGCCCGCCACGATCCCTGCCGCCGTCACGGCTCCGGCGGCCGTGTGCAGCGGCGTCGTGACGAGGCCGCCCGAGGCGAGCCACAGTCCGGCGGCCAGCGCGACGGAGGTCCACGCGAGGGCGACGAGCAGATCCGCGGCCTGCATGCGGCGCCGGTACGCGGCGCCGCGCTCCTCGCGGGCCGCCGGGACCCAGCTGGGCGCGGTCGCGGTCGTCGGTTCTCGGATGCGGATCACCTCCTGGCTCCACCCTGGGCGACGTCCCGAAGCGGACGCCGTGAGATCGCGGCCCGGCGCCTTCGAAGGCTCACACGTTCGGCGGCTGCCGCTCGGCGACGGGCAGGACGACACGCGCCTCCGCCCCTCCGCCGTCGCGGTTGCGCAGCTCGACCTGGCCGCCCGCCG
>JBQCCU010000339.1:0-2457 GCA_051961935.1 Amnibacterium sp.
AGGTGTTCCCCCGCCAGGCGGAGGTCACCACGGTCGACGCGTGGGCGGCGAGCCTCGCCTGACCGCTCCGCGGTCCGGGCGCGCAGCCACGCCTCGAACGGGACGGCGCCCCGGTCGACGCTGGCCCCGCCCCGGAGCACCCCGGAGGCGAACGCGCGCCAGTACGTACCGGGCAGCCGCACCTCGAGCGGCCGGACGGGGTTCCCCTCCGCGCGCGAGGCGGCGGACCATGTCGGCGAGCCGCTCGTCGCGGGGTCCGGTGAGGTCACGCAGGCGGCCGCCGGGCCCCTCCGCATCGGCGCCGCGAGGGCGGCGTCCAGGCCCGCGGCGGTGACGACGTCGACGCCGGCCCCATGCAAGCAGTCCGCCGCGGAGCGTGGCAGCCTGCAGGGGTGCCCGAGGAGCTCGAGGCGCTCCGGCGGCGCCTCTACCGTCCGGATGCGACGGATGCGGACCGTGCCCGCTACCGCGAGCTCGTCCGTGCCGAGGTCCGGCCCGACACGCAGGACGGCCCGAGCGAGGAGCCCCCGGGCACCGCGGGGTCGCCGGCGCGGCGCGGCCGCCCGCTTCTGGTCGGTGCCGCGGTCACGGTGGTCGTCGCGCTCCTCGCCGTCGGCATCGCGGTGACCGCACGGCCCGCGTCCGCCCCGGCCCCGACGCCGACCGGTCCCGCCTTCGGCGACACGGGCTTCCTCGTGCCGGCGGACGCCCGCGCCGCCTTCGTGCACGCCCTCCTCGCCGGCCGCCCAGCCGGCCTGCTCCGCTACGTCTTCGACCATCCGGATGCGCTCCCGCCCCAGCTGCGCACGGTGGGCCGCGCCGACTCGGTGGAGTCCAGCGGCACCGGTCACGGCGAGGTGGTGCTCGAGCCGTCGGCGGCGGCCGACCGGGGCGGCCGGCTCACGATCGCGGTCACGGTCGCCCGGCCGGTCGACGTGTCGTGGACGTGCATCCGCACCCACGCGGCCACGACTCAGGCGTACTTCGAGGTGCTCGATGCGGAGCACCTCACCGCCGAGCCGGGCCTGCCCGCGGTGCGCACCTTCACCTACGGCGGTGAGGCGCCGACGATCGTCGCGGTGCAGGTGCCCACCGGCGTGCACTGGGACGTGGTCGCGGTCTTCACCGACTGAGCTCCCATCCGCCGTTCACCCACGCGGCGCAGCCTCGACGCATGTCGATGGCCGAACCCTTCGTCCCGCATCCCGACGAGCCGGACACCGCGCTCGACCCGCACCGGGACGCCCCGGTGCAGGAGCCGCACGGCGAGCCCGCCGAGGCGAACGAGACGCCGACGAGCGCGGGCCGCGCGCACGACGACGCCTGAGGCGAGCCGCTCGCGAGCAGCGCACGGACTGCCGAGCAGGCTGCAGCGTGCTCGGCAGTCCGGAGGCTGCTCGGGATCAGAGCTGCCGGAGGGCCCGCACCTCGATCACGCCGATGTGGGACGTCGGATGCGCGGCCGCGAGGTCCAGCGCCTCCTGCCGGTCGCGCACGCGCACCAGGTCGATCCCGGCGATCTGCTCTACCACCTCGGCGAAGGGCCCGTGGCTGATGACCGTCTCGCCGTCGCGCCGGCGCACGACGGCGCTCGTGTCGGGCTCGTCGCGGAGGCGGTCGCCGCCGAGCGTGATCCGCCGCGCCTCGACGTCCCGCACCCAGGCGGTCGGGTCGCCGGTCTCGCGGGTGGCGGTGGCGAGCAGCGCGGGCTCGGGCACGTGGAGGAACAGGTAGTCCTCGCCGTCCGGCCGCGGCTCCGGCCTCCCGCCCTCCGGGTCGGGCACGAAGTCCGCCCACACCTGCCGCACCTCGAGCGCCCCGAAGGCCGCGACGGGATGCCGGGACGCGTAGTCCGCCGCCTGCTCCAGGCTATCGGCCTCGAGCAGGTCGTACCCGGCGATGAACTCGGTGAACTCCGCGAACGGGCCGTCGCTGATCAGGGTCTCCCCGTCGCGGACGCGCACGAGCGTGGCGGCCTCGGGGTCCTCGAGCGGGCTCCCCTCGCGACGCATCCCCGTCCGCGTCCCCTCCTCGACCCACGCCTCCACGTCGCCGTCCTGCTCGGACGCGGCCAGCTCGGGATCGACACGGACGAACATCACGTACTGCATGGCTTCCTCCTGACGACGGGGCGCGGTGCGCGCCTCCACCATGACGACGAACGGGCCCCGCTGTCGAGGACATCCCCATCGGTGCGCCGCGGCCGCAGTACCGTCGGACCATGGCGCAGACCGGCGGACGGGACCCCGAGCAGGCGATCCGCGAGTTCGAGGCGCGGCTCGATGCGAGCGCGTTCGGGGCCGCGACCAAGGCCTCCTACCGACTCGAGTCGGATGAGGAGGACGCGCACGTCGCCGGCGCCTCCAACCTGCTCGAGCAGGCGCTCCGGCACCACGGGGCGGGGAACGAGGACACGGCGACCGCCCTCGTGCGCCGGGCCGTCACGAACACGCCGAC
>JBQCCU010000340.1:0-2031 GCA_051961935.1 Amnibacterium sp.
GAGGATCGCGATCACGCGGGGCGAGAACCCGGCGGGCGTGTTGATGCCGGTGCCTGTGGCGGTGACCCCGAGGGGCACCTCGGCGAGGCGCGGCACCGCGGCGCGAACCCGCTCGATGCCGAGCCGGATCTGGCGGGCGTAGCCCCCGAACTCCTGCCCGAACGTGACCGGCGTCGCATCCATCAGGTGGGTGCGGCCCGGCTTCACGAGCTGCGCCCACTCGGCGGCGCGGCCCTCGAGCGACGTGGCGAGGTGGTCGAGCGCGGGCACGAGGTCGCCGAGCGTCGCCTCCGTCGCGGCGACGTGCACCGAGGTGGGGAACACGTCGTTCGACGACTGGGACGCGTTGACGTGGTCGTTCGGATGGACGGGCCGGCCGAGGCGGCGGGAGGCGAGCGCCGCGAGCACCTCGTTCATGTTCATGTTCGAGGACGTGCCGCTGCCGGTCTGGTACACGTCGATCGGGAACTGATCGAGGTGCGCCCCGCCGACCACCTCGTCCGCGGCGCCGACGATCGCGTCGACGACGTCCTGCGGGAGCACCCCGAGCTCGCCGTTCACGAGCGCGGCGGCGCGCTTGATGCGGGCGAGCGCGACGAGCTGCGCGGCCTCGAGGCCGTGACCGGAGACGGGGAAGTTCAGGACGGCCCGCTGAGTCTGCGCCGCCCAGAGGGCGTCGGCGGGCACCCGCACCTCGCCCATCGTGTCGTGCTCGATGCGGTACTCGCCGGTCATGCGGTTCCTTCCTTAGGCGAGCCCGACCGCGACCCGGCGCTCGACGCGCCCCTCGGCCAGCCGGTACTGCGCTCCGATCACGGCCAGGCTACCGTCGGCGACCGCGGCGGAGATGATCTCGGACGCCTCCAGCAGGCCCGCGACCGTCGCCTCCAGGTGCCGGCCCGCGACCTCGTCGGCGTCGAGCGTTCCCTCGGGCTGCGCGCGGCGCGCGGCCGTCACGGCGGGCGTGATGTGCGCGACGTGCGCCGCGATGAGCGGCGGCAGCGCCGGCGCGTCCGGGGCCTCCCCGTCGACCGCGGCCCGGACGGCGCCGCACGAGTCGTGCGCCAGGACCACGACCACCGGGGTGCCGAGCACGGCGATGGCGTACTCGATGCTCGCCACATCCGCGTCGGAGACGACGTGCCCGGCGTTGCGGACGACGAAGAGGTCGCCGAGGCCCTGATCGAAGAGGATCTCGGCGCCGACGCGGGAGTCCCTGCAGCCGAAGACGGTGGCGAGCGGCGCCTGCCCGGTCGCGAGGCGCTCCCGCGTCTCCACGTCCTGGTGCGGGTGCTCCAGCCGGCCCGCGAGGAAGCGGGCGTTGCCGTCCGCGAGCCGCTGCCATGCGTCGGCGGGGGAGAGGGTGCTCATTCGGGCGCTCCGTTCCGTCAGAGGTGGTGGGATGCGGCCTCGGCCGCGAGGTCCGCCGCGAGGCCGCGCGTCTCGGCCGGGGTGGCGGTCCCGGTCACGACGAGGTCGGTCGTGCCGATCCGGGTCGAGAGGGCGTAGGCCACGTTGCCGGCGGCGTCGCCGAGGCCGCGCCGGTCGTACACGCGCCAGGTCAGCCCCCCGACGGTCGTGGTGCCGGTCGGCCGCGCGGACTCGAGCACGTCGGCGAGCCAGGTGGGGTTGCCCGCCAGTCCCTCCGTGTAGGAGAGGAACTCGTCCCGGGGCAGCACGAAGCCGACGTACCAGGAGGTCACGCCGTCGGCGGTGCGCAGCTCGGCCGCGTTCGCCTTCCAGGAGGAGGGCACGGCCGGGGCGAGCAGCGGACGGTCGACCGAGCCCTGCGACTGGGCGGCGAGGGTGCGGTAGTCGATCGCGGGATGCGCGGGCGGCGTGCCGCGGGGGACCGCGATCACGATCACGATCACGAGCGCCACGCAGACGAGCAGGGAGTAGACGAGGTTGCGGGCGGTCTGCCGCTGCCGGCGCAGCCGGCGTCCCTCCGCCTTGCGGGCCTCCGTCTCCTCCGGCGTCTCGGGCCGGCCGAGCTCGGCGACGACGCGGGGCGGCTTGTCGCTCACGCCT
>JBQCCU010000341.1:0-5326 GCA_051961935.1 Amnibacterium sp.
GGTGACCGGCTCGCCGCCGGCGACGAGCGCGTGCACGAAGCGCACGTCGATGGTCTCGCCCGTCCTGGTGCCGACGAAGCGGCCGACGGTCACGGTGTCACCGGTGTACTCGCCCCAGAGCACGCCGTCGGCCTCGCGATACACGAACCGGGTCGGCGCATCCGGATCCACGCGGCTCGCGGTGGAGGAGACCATGTCGAAGACGCGTCCGTCGAGGGAGACCATGCCCCCATCCAAGCGCGGACTTGCCACTTCCCGACCTCAAACGCAGCGAATGAGGTCGGAAAATGGCAAGTGTGCGTGCGCGGTGGGGCTAGCTCGGGATGTAGTTGAAGGTGTCCGGGTCGGGGCCGGTGCGCTCGTCCTTGTTCAGGGCGGTGATGTCGCCCATGTCCGCATCGGTCAGCTCGAAGTCGAAGATCTCGAAGTTCTCCTGCACCCGCTCGCGGGTCACCGACTTCGGGAAGACGATGTCGCCGCGCTGGATGTGCCAGCGCAGCGTGACCTGCGCGGTGGAGCGCCCCAGCCGGTTCGCGATCCGGACCAGCACCGGGTCCTTCAGCACCTTGCCCTGCGCGATCGGCGACCAGGCCTCCGTCGCGATGCCGTGCTCGCGGTCGAAGTCCCGCATGTCGTCCTGCGTGAGGTACGGGTGGATCTCGATCTGGTTCGCGGCCGGCACGACGGTCGTCTCCGCGAACAGCCGGTTCAGGTGGTGCTGCTTGAAGTTCGAGACACCGATGGCGCGCACCTTGCCGCCCTCGTACATCGTCTCCATCGCCTTCCACGTCTCGACGAAGTCGCCGACGCCGGGCAGCGGCCAGTGCATGAGGAAGAGGTCGATGTAGCCGAGGTCGAGCACGTCGAGGCTCTGCTGGAAGGCGCGGGCGGCGTCCTCGGGGTCGTGGAAGCCGTTGTTCAGCTTGCTGGTGACGAAGATCTCGCCGCGGTCGATGCCGGACGCCCGGACCGCCTCGCCGACCTCCTTCTCGTTGCCGTACATCTCCGCCGTGTCGATGTGGCGGTAGCCGACTTCGAGGGCCGCGAGCGTCGCGTCCTTCGTGTTCTCGGGCTCGATCTGGAAGACGCCGAACCCGAGCTGGGGGATCTCGACGCCGTTGTTGAGGGTGATGGTGGGAACGGAGGTCGCCATGCTGCGAGTTTACGCGGCGGCTTCCGAACGCTTCCGGGGTGCCTGCTGCGCGGCGGCCGCGGTGGCGGCGCGGAGATCGACGGTGAGCGCGCGGTGGTCCGAGAGCACGTCGCCCGAGATGCGGACCGCGGTCATCTCGTACCGGTCGGGCACGAGGAAGTAGTCGTCGTTCTCGTGCGAGAGCGGCCTGGACTGGTACTGCAGCGCCTCCGAGCTGAGCCGGCCCCACGGGCGCCAGAGGTTCGCGTGCCGCTCGAGGTGGTCCATGTTGAAGTCGCCGCCGAGGATCCGGCGCTCGTCGCGCTCCTGCTGCATCCGCAGCACCTCCTCGAGGTGGTGCAGCGCGAAGTCGTCCCGCACGGAGAGGTGCACGTTCATCAGCGGCCAGACGCTCTCCCCCACCATCACGTCGGCGAGCTGCACGATGCGCTGGTGGGGGTCGCCCTCCTCGTGGTGCAGCACCAGGGCCTGCGTCGAGGGCACGGGGTGCCGGCTGAGGAGCCCGAGCCCCTCCCGGTAGTCGGCGACGACCCGTCCCCGCTGCAGCCGCGTCACCGACTGGTGGCGGTACGGGTAGTCCAGCTCGCGGGCGAGCAGGTCGAGCTGCGTGACCGGGGAGATCTCCGGCAGCCAGACGACCTCCTGGAAGAGGATCACGTCGGGCGAGAGCTCGCGCAGGTAGGCCACGACGCGCGGCATGCGGGCCTCCCAGTCGGCGAAGCCCTGCAGGTTCAGCGATGTGATGCGCATGACGGGACAAGTCTTGCGGAGCGCCGCTGGCCGGAACCTGTCCCAGTTCGGGAGGCGGCTGTGCGTTCCCAGAACGGGCCGCATCCGTCCGTCCGGGTTCGGGACGGTTGTGCGGGTTCGAACCCGGACAAGCGTCCCGAAGGCGTGCAGGCGACGGAGGTCAGCCGCGCTCCGGCGCGGCCACGTCGTCCCAGCCCTGCTGCGGCGTGGCGCACGTCTCGCGGAACACGTACTGGGACGGCAGCTTGCGCTCCGCGCTCGTCCAGTCGATGGCGGGACGGCGCTGCTGCTCCGGCAGGTAGCCGAGCCGGTAGACGGCCATCAGCTCCAGCTCGTCGGGCACGCCGAGCAGCCGCTCGATCCGCGCCCACTGGCCCGGCACCTCCATGGGGAACGAGACGAACTGGATCCCCATGCCCAGCTCCGTCGTCGCGAGCCACACGTTCTCCATCGCGGCGCCCATGCTGAACACCGAGTAGAAGGAGGACAGCTCGCCCGGGCGGTACTCGGAGCGGTCGAGCAGCACGCCGAGCAGCAGCGGGGCCCCTGCGACGAGGCGCCGGTTCTCCGCGCCCAGCGTCTGCGGGACCCGCATCGTGTTCATCAGCCGCTGCCCGCGGGACGTGAACACCTGGCTCGTGAACGGCCGCAGCGGCGCCGGCAGCCGGTCGAAGAGCATGCCGTCGCGGCGCTTCGCCATCTCGGCCCTGCTGAACCGGAAGTAGGGCTTGTACCGCTCGAAGAACGTGCCGTTGCTCATCGCCTCGGTCATGCTCTCGCCGCTGATGTCCGCGACCGCCTCGATGGTCTCGCGACGCTCGACGAGCACGAACCGCCACGGCTGGCTGTTCAGCTGCGACGGCGCGCGGCCTGCGACCTCCATGAGCAGCCGCTGGTGCTCCTGCGATACGGGGTCGGGCAGCAGCGGCCCGTTGGTCGTGCGGCGGCGGCGGATGGCGTCCAGCAGCTCCATCGGTCAGCTCCTCCTTCGTGCGGCGAGCGCGTAGAACGGCGCCGCGGATGCGGCGATCACCGAGTGGCGGCGGGAACGGGTGCCCGCGTACGGGATGACCGCGAGCGGCACGAGGGCGGGCGCCAGCCGCCGGCCGGCCGGGCTGCGCAGGTTCGCGGCCACGGCGGCGACGGTCAGCGTCGCGGTGACGATGTAGAGCGCGTGGTGCACCCAGCGGATGCGGGAGGTGTCGATCAGCCGCGTGGCGGTCGCGACGCCGAGTGCCACGTTCACGGCGTAGCCACCGGTCGCGGCCGTGATCAAGCTGCCCCCGCGCATCGCGCTCCTCCCGCCCGTCGCATTCTCGCCGGTGCGCCCGAGGGGCTGCTGCGCCCCCGTGCGCCGGGGAATCCCCGAGGGGCGGCCGCCCGACGGCGAGAATGGCCCCGTGGACCTGCCGACCCTCGCCCGCGTGCGCGTCGCCCGGGATCGGCGCGACCTCGTGCTCGAGGCCGGCGAGGCGCCGCTCGCCGGCGGCACCTGGCTCTACTCGGAGCCGCAGCCGCACCTCACGGGACTCGTCGACCTGATGGGGCTCGACTGGCCCGCCTGGAGCCGCACCGTGGACGGCGGCCTCTCGATCGCCGCCACCTGCACCATCGCGGAGCTCGTCGCGATCCCGCGGGAGGGGATGCCGGCCGTGGCGCTGCTGCGCCCCGGGGCGGAGTCGCTGCTGCAGTCGTTCAAGGTCTGGAACACCGCGACGATCGGCGGCAACATCGCGACCGCGCTCGCGGCGGGCGCCCTGATCGGCGTCACCGCCGCCCTCGACGCCGAGCTGCTGGTCTGGACCGCGGGCGGCGGCGAGCGCCGCGAGCCCGTCGCCCGGTTCGTCCTCGGGCAGCGGGCGACGTCGCTCGCCCGCGGGGAGGTGATCCGGTCGGTCGAGATCGCACCTGGACCCCTGGCCGCCCGCACGGCGTTCCGGCGGATCGCCCTGTCCCCGCTCGGTCGTGCGGGCGCGGTCGTGGCCGGCCGGCGGGACGCCGACGGCACGACGGTGCTCAGCATCACGGGCGGCACGACCCGTCCCGAGGTGCTCCGCTTCCCCGAGCCGCCCGGCCCGGAGCACCTCGCGGAGCGGATCGACGGCATCCGCTCCTGGTTCACGGACGCCCACGGGGCGGCGGACTGGCGGGCGGCGATGACCAGGCGGCTGGGCGAGGACGTCCGCGAGGAGCTCGCGGCGTGAGGTTCACGGTCGACGGCGAGCCGGTCGAGGCGACGCCGGCCCCCGGGCAGTGCCTGCGGACCGTGCTGAGGGACACGGCGCACCTCGCCGTGAAGAAGGGCTGCGACGCGGGCGACTGCGGCGCGTGCACCGTGCTGCTCGACGGGCGCCCCGTGCACGCCTGCATCGTGCCTGCCCACCGGGCCGAGGGCCGTGAGGTGACCACCGCCGCGGGGCTCGGCCACCCCGGCGCGCTCGGGGACGTGCAGGAGCGGTTCGCCGAGGCGGGCGCGTTCCAGTGCGGGTTCTGCACCGCGGGCATGGTCGTCACCGCCGCCACGGACGAGGTCCGCTCGGCCGACGACGCCGACCTGCCGCGGCTGTTCAAGGGCAGCCTCTGCCGCTGCACCGGCTACCGGAGCATCCGGGACGCCCTGCACGGCGTCCGCAACACGCTCCCCGGGGATGCGGCTGCCGGCGTCGGGCGCTCCGTGCGGCCGGCCGCCGCGGACCGCATCGTCAGCGGCTCGGAGCCCTACACGCTCGACACCGCCTCGACCGCGCTCGCTCACCTCGCGGTGCTCGGCAGCCCGCATCCGCACGCCCGCGTCCGGCGCCTCGACGCCACGGCCGCCCGCTCGATGCCCGGGGTGCTGGCGGTGCTGACCGCCGCGGACGCCCCGGAGGTGCTGTTCTCGACCGGACGGCATCAGAACCGGCTCGAGGACCCGGACGACACCCGCGTGCTGGAGACGGTGCTGCGGTTCGCGGGTCAGCGGGTCGCGGCGGTCGTGGCGGAGACGCTCGCCCAGGCGCAGGCGGCCCTGGCGGCGATCGAGGTCGACTACGAGGTGCTCCCCGCCGTCTTCGACCCCGAGGCCGCCCGCTCGCCTGGCGCCCCGCTGCTGCACGCCGACAAGGACGCCGCCGCGTCGCGGATCGCGGATCCCGCCCGCAACGTCGCGGCGGCCAAGCACGGCGAGATGGGCGACGTCGACGCGGCGCTCGAGGCGGCCGACGTGGTGGTGTCCGGCACGTGGCGGACGGCCCGCGTCGCCCACGTCGCGCTCGAGACGCACGCGACCCGCGGCTGGCTCGACGCCGACGGGCGCCTCGTGCTCCGCACGAGCACGCAGGTGCCGTACCTGGTGCGGGACGAGATCTGCCGGCTCTTCGGCCTCGCGCCCGAGCGGGTCCGCGTGGTCGCCGCCCGGGTGGGCGGCGGCGTCGGCGGCAACCC
>JBQCCU010000342.1:0-5020 GCA_051961935.1 Amnibacterium sp.
GTCGGCGATGACGAGGTCCTCGCCGGAGAGGATGCGCTCCTGCTCGTCGAGGGTGACGAGCCGCTCCCCCGGGACTGCGCGGCGCACGACGATGCCGCCGGTGAGCCGCGCGAGATCGTAGCCGTGCAGCGGCTGGCCGAGCTCGAGCATCACGTAGTTCGTGATGTCGACCGGCAGGGAGATCGAGCGCACGCCCGCGAGACGCAGTCGGGAGGCGAGCCAGCCGGGCACGGGCGCGGCGGGGTCGATGCCCCGCACGACGCGGGTGACGAAGACGGAGCAGCCGACGCGGCCGCGGATCGGCGCGCCGTCCTCGACGGTGACCGGCACGGCGCCGGTGTCGGTGTCGGTGGGCGGCGTGACCGCGGTCGCCGGGTCCCGGAATCCGGTGCCCGTCGAGGCGGCGTACTCCCTGGCGATGCCCCGGATCGAGAGCGCGTAGCCGCGGTCGGGCGTGACGTTGATCTCCACCGCGGCGTCGTCGAGGCCGAGCAGGCGGATGGCGTCCGTGCCCACCTCGGGGTCGAGGCCGAGCTCGGTGAGCCGCAGGATGCCTTCGTGCTCGTCCGACAGCCCGAGCTCGCGCGCCGACGCGATCATCCCGTCGGACACGTGCCCGTAGGTCCTCCGTGCGGCGATCGGGAACGGACCGGGCAGCACCGTGCCGGGCAGGGTGACGACGACCTTGTCGCCGACGAGGAAGTTGCGGGCGCCGCAGACGATGCCGCGCACCGCCTCGCCGCCGTCCGCCGCCTGCTGCTCGTCGGGCGCGACGCGCACGCGGCACCAGCGGATCGTCTTGCCGTTCTTCTGCGGCTCCTCCGCGAACTCGAGCACCTCGCCGACCACGACGGGCCCGGAGAGGTCGCCGCCGTGGACGGTCTCCTCCTCGAAGCCGACCCGCACGAGCGCGGCGTGCAGCGCCTCGGGCGTCGACTCGGCGGGCAGCTCCGCCCACTCACGCAGCCAGGAGAGCGGGATCCTCATCGTCCGACCAGCCCCCACTGCGACGCGAAGCGCACGTCGCCCTCGATCATGTCGCGCATGTCCGTGAGCCCCTCCGCGAACTGGAGCGTCCGCTCGATGCCGAGCCCGAACGCGAACCCCTGGAACTCGTCCGGGTCGATGCCGGCGGCGCGGAGCACGTTCGGGTGCACCATGCCGCAGCCACCCCACTCGATCCACCGGGCGCCGCCCTTGGCGTTCGGGTGCCACACGTCCATCTCGGCGGACGGCTCGGTGAAGGGGAAGAAGTTCGGGCGCAGGCGGATGCGCGCGGCCTCGCCGAAGAGGATGCGCGCGAGGTGCTCGAGGGTGCCGCGCAGGTGCGCCATGGTGAGGCCGCGGTCGATCGCGATCCCCTCGAACTGGTTGAAGACCGGGAGGTGAGTCGCGTCGATCTCGTCGGTGCGGTAGACCCGCCCGGGCCCGAGCACGTACAGCGGGGCGCCGCGCTCGAGCAGCGAGCGCACCTGCACCGGGGAGGTCTGGGTGCGCATCACGAGGTGTGCGCCCTCCGGCTCGATGAACAGCGTGTCCTGGGGGCTGCGTGCCGGGTGGTCGGGGTCGATGTTCAGGGCGTCGAAGTTGAACCACTCGTGCTCGAGCTCCGGCCCCTCGGCGATCTCCCAGCCCATGCCGACGAAGACGTCCTCGACCTGCTCGCGCACGAGGGTGAGCGGATGGCGGGCGCCGGGCACGCGGCGCAGCGGCGCGGCGGTGACGTCGACGCGCTCCGCCTCGAGCCGGGCGGCGCGCTCGGTGCGCTCGAGCTCGGCCTCCCTGGCGGCGATCGCCTGGTTGACGCGGCCGCGGGCGGCGCCCATGAGCCGCCCAGCGGCGGGCTTGTCGGCGGGAGCGAGGTCGCGGATCCCGGCGTTCAGGCGGGAGAGCGCGGAGGCCTCCCCGGTGTGGGCGATCCGGGCGGCCTTCAGCTCCGCGGTCGTGGCGGCGGAGCCGATCGCCTCGAGGGCGTCGGCGACGGCGGACTCCACGGTGGTCTCGTCGAGGACGGTGGCGTTCGACACGGTCAGCCAGTCTAGGGAGCGCGCCGAGGCCGCCCTCCCCGCCCCGACCCCGCGTCCCGCGCTGCCGTATTCGCGCATCCGACGGTCCGGTGCGCGAATACGGAAGCACCCAGTCGCCGCGACTCGCTCCGGTGTCGCCATCTGGCGGCACCCGACGGGGCGGTGCGCGCATCTGCGCGCACCCGGAGCGGTGCGGTCAGGCGCGCTGCGCGAAGGCGGATGCGTAGAGGCACACGGCGGCGGCCGTCGCGAGGTTCAGCGACTCCGCCGGCCCGTAGAGCGGCACCGCGACGGTGCGGTCCGCGAGCCGCCGCGCTTCCGCCGACAGCCCGTGCGCCTCGTTGCCGAACAGCCATGCGCTCGGGCCGGCCAGTGCGGCCCCGAGCGACGGCAGCGGCTCGCCGCCCATGTCCGCCGCGAGCACCGCGAGGCCCGCACCGTGCACCGCCTCGATCGCGGCCTGCAGCGGGACGCCGCTCGCGACGTGCAGGTGGAACAGCGACCCGGTCGTCGCGCGCACCACCTTCGGGTTGTACGGATCGACCGACGCGCCCGTCAGGATCACGGCGTCGGCGCCCGCCGCATCCGCGGCGCGGATGATGGTGCCCGCGTTGCCCGGGTCCTGCACCTCGTCCAGCACGGCGACGAGGCGCGCGCCGTCCGGCACGGCGTCCCGCAGCCGGACGAGGTGCTGCCGCGCGACCGCGACCACCCCCTGCGGGGTGCGCGTGTCCGCCATCGCGGCGATCGCCGCCTCGCTCGCGAGCTCGACCTCGATGCCGGCCGCGTCCGCAGCGGCGGCGAGCGCCTCGTGCCGCGCGAAGGCCTCGGACGTGAAGTAGAGCTCCGTGACGGTGTCCGCGGCGTGCGCGAGCACCTCGCGCACGACCTGCGGCCCCTCCAACAGAGCGAGCCCGGTCTCGGACCGGGCTCGCTTCTGCTTCAGGCCCGCGACGCGCTTGACTGCGGCGCTGCGCGGGCTCTCGATCACGCGGTGGCTGCGGGCGCCGACGTGTCGGCGGGCAGCGCGGCCTTCGCGGTGGCGACGAGGCCCGCGAACGTGGCGGGCTCGGTGACCGCGAGCTCCGCGAGGATGCGGCGGTCGACCTCGACACCGGCGAGGCCGAGGCCCTGGATGAACCGGTTGTACGTCATGCCGTTCGCGCGGGCCGCGGCGTTGATCCGCTGGATCCACAGGCGACGGAAGTCGCCCTTGCGCTGACGGCGGTCGCGGTAGGCGTAGACGAGGGAGTGGGTGACCTGCTCCTTCGCCTTGCGGTAGAGGCGGGACCGCTGACCGCGGTACCCCTCGGCGCGCTCGAGGACGACCCGACGCTTCTTGTGCGCGTTGACGGCGCGCTTGACCCTGGCCATGTGTCTTCTCCTGGTCTCGTAGAGGCGCGGACTACTTGCCGAGCAGCTTCTTGATGGCCTTGCTGTCGGGGTTCGACAGCGTGGCCTCCTGGTTGAGGCGGCGGGTGCGCACGCTCGACTTGCCCTCGAGGTTGTGGCGCATGCCGGCCTGCTGCTTCATCACCTTGCCGCTGCCGGTGATCTTGAAGCGCTTCTTGGCGCCGGAATGGGTCTTCTGCTTCGGCATTACTGCTCCTTCGGCGCAGCCTCGGCTGCGGGGGCGGTCCCGGCATCGGCGGATGCGGGGTTCTTCGCTGCGGCGCGGCGGGCGTTCTGCTCCGCCTTCGCATCGACCTTGCTCTTCACGGGCCCGATCACCATCACCATGTTGCGGCCGTCGATCGTGGGGTTCGACTCGACGGTCCCGAACTCGCGGATGTCCTCCGCGAAGCGGGCCAGCAGGCGCACGCCCTGGTCGGGGCGCGACTGCTCACGACCCCGGAACAGGATCATGGCCTTCACCTTGTCGCCGGCCTTCAGGAAGCCCTCGGCACGCTTGCGCTTGGTCTCGTAGTCGTGGCTGTCGATCTTCAGACGGAACCGGACCTCCTTGAGGACCGTGTTCGCCTGGTTGCGCCGCGCTTCCTTGGCCTTCTGCGCCGTCTCGTACTTGAACTTCCCGTAGTCCATGATCTTGACCACCGGGGGACGCGAGTTCGGCGCCACCTCGACGAGGTCGAGATCGGCCTCCTGCGCGAGCCGAAGGGCCACCTCGATCGGGACGACACCGACCTGCTCACCGCCGGGTCCGACCAGGCGGACCTCGGGGACTCGGATGCGGTCGTTGGTACGGGGATCGCTGATGCGCTGCTCCTCACAGACGTCGGATTACGGGGCACGGCTCGCGCCGTGCGCTCCCAGACCTCAACCGGCGAGCGGGCAGAAGGATTCCTCCGGTGCGGCGTCAGCCGCACCGGTGCCGCACCCGAACGCTCCCCGGTCGCGGGGAGGGAGTGCGCTGGACCCGTGCATCCTGGTGAGGCGGATGCGCAGGTGGGATCGCTCCACTTGCACGCCGGGCGATGCCCGGAACCGCAGCATCGTACCAGAGGCGGCCCGGCGCACGCAGGGGCCACGAGAATGGGTGCATGGCGAACGGCTCCGAGGCGCAGGTCCCCTCCTCCCCCATCGACGTCCCCGGCGGCTACGACGACCTGGACCTGCCGGGCGAGGCGGAGGCCACCGACTCCCCCGACGAGGTGCTCGACGCGGTGCGGGACATCGCGGAGGTGCCGGCGGTGGAGATCATCAGCACGGCGGCCGTGCACCTCATGAGCGCGGCGGCGGTGAAGTGCGGCCTCGCCGACGACCCCGGAGCGCAGACCGACCTCGACGAGGCGCGCAAGCTCATCACCGCGCTCGCGGGCCTGCTGACCGCCGCCGCCCCGGAGATCAGCGACTCGCACGCGCGGCCGCTTCGCGACGGGCTGCGCACCCTGCAGCTCGCGTTCCGGGAGGCGTCCCCCATCCCCGACCCGATCGGGCTCGGCCCCGGCGAGAAGTGGACCGGCCCGGTCACCTGATCCCCCTCACCCGCGTCGCGATCCGTGCCGCTTCCGCTCGGGAGAAGCGGCACGGAT
>JBQCCU010000343.1:0-4414 GCA_051961935.1 Amnibacterium sp.
CCGTTCGCCGGCACCGTCCGCGACGGGTGGCTGTACGGCCGCGGCGCCGGTGACATGAAGTGCGGGTTCGTCGCCGGGCTGCTCGCCGTGCAGGCCCTGGACGCCGTCCGCCCTGGCTGGCTCACCGGGAACCTCACGATCCTCTCCGCCATCGAGGAGGAGTGCACCGGCAACGGCACGCTCGCCGCCTGCCGCGCGGGCGTGCTCGCCGACGCCGCGCTCCTGCTGGAGCCGACCGACCTCGAGGTGCTGCTCGCCGGCATCGGGATCGTCTGGGTGGACGTCGTCGTGCACGGGCTCGCCGGGCACGCGGAGGCATCGGACCGGTCGGTCAACCCGATCCTGCTCGCGCCGGTCGTGCTCGGCGCGCTCGCACGGCTCGAGGCGGAGATGAACGACGCGCATCGCGTCGACCCCGACCCCGTGTTCGCGCACCTCGAGCACCCCTACCGGGTGAACGTCGGCCGGCTCGAGTCCGGCCTCTGGCCCTCGAGCGTGCCGGAGGCCGCGCGGTTCTGCGTCCGCGTCGGGCATCCCGGCCACTGGAGCAGCGAGGAGGCGGTCGCCCGCGTCGACGCCGTCGTGCAGGCCGCGGCCGCCGCGGATCCCTGGCTGCGGGAGCATCCGCCCGTCGTCCGCGCCGCCGGCTACCGGGCCGAGCGGTCCGCCCAGGACCCGGACACCCCGCTCGTCGCCGCGCTCGCGGCCGCCCACGCCGACGTGCACGGCGTCGCACCGGCGACGACGGCGATCGCCTCCACGACCGACGCCCGGTACTACGTGAACCGGTTCGGCACCCCGGCGGCCGCGTACGGGCCGCGGGTGCGGAACATGCACGGCGTCGACGAGGCCGTCGAGATCGCGAGCATCCTCGAGTGCGCGTCGACGGTCGCCCGGCTGCTGCTCGCCTGGTTCGGGGACGAGGGATGAGCGCGGAGCACGTCGACACGACGTCCGCGCTCCGGCCGCTGCTCGCCGAGACCGCGGCGGCGCGCATCGCGGACCGGTTCGTGACCGCGTTCGCGCTCGGCCAGTTCGTCGTCGGCCAGCGCCTGCCCAGCCTCGCCGAGCTCTCCGCGACGCTCGAGGTGAGCCAGACCACGGTCCGCCAGGCGATCGCCCGCCTGAACGCGCTCGGCTACGTGGAGGTGCGCCGCGGACGCACCGGCGGCACCTTCGTGCTGCAGCAGTGGGGCCCCGCCTCCGACGACATGGTGCGCCGCGCGCTGGGCGACAGCTGGGGCACGCTGCAGGAGGCCGTCGACTGCCGCGCCATCGTGGAGCAGGCGATCGCCCGCGTCGCCGCCGAGCGCGTCGCCCCCGAGGACGAGGCGCGCATCCGCCGCGCGGTGGACGCGTACGAGGCGGCGGGGGACCGCGACGCGTCGCGCATCGCCGACAGCGAGCTGCACCAGGCGATCGCCGCGGCGGCCCACAACGCGCAGCTGTCCGAGCTGTCCCTCCGCCTCCGCCACTACGTCACGCTCGGGTTCCCGAGCGAGCCCTACACGGCGGAGATCCGCGCGGCGGCGGTCGACCAGCACCGCCGTCTCGCCGACGCCGTGCTCGAGCACCGTCCCGACGACGCCGCCGCCATCGCCCGCGCCCACTTCGGCCTCACCGAGCACCTCATCCGTGACCTGCGCGACCGCACCGCCTCCGACCCCTTCTCCCCGGGAGCCTGAATGCCCACCATCACCGCCAACGGCATCGACATCGCCTACACCCTCGAGGGCGACGGTCCCGAGACCGTCGTGCTCATCAACGGCCTCGCCGACGAGAAGGAGACCTGGGCCTACCAGACGCCCGCGCTGCTCGAGGCGGGCTACCGGGTCCTCACCTTCGACAACCGGGGGGTCGGCGCGACGGACAAGCCCGCCGGCCCGTACACCGCCGAGCTGCTCGCCGACGACGCGAAGGCCCTCGTCGAGGCGCTCGGCATCGAGCGGTTCCACCTGATGGGCGTCTCGATGGGCGGCATGATCGCGCAGGAGTACGCGCTGAAGCACCCCGGCGACCTCGCCTCCGTCACGTTCGCGTGCACGTATGCCGCGCCCGGCCCGTTCTGCTCGCGGATGTTCGCGATGTGGGCCGACATGGCGCCGGTGCTCGGCGTGCCGTTCGTGATGCGGGACGTGACGCTCTGGGCGTTCACCCTCGACTTCTTCCGCACCCGCGAGGACGAGCTCGCCGAGTTCGAGACCGGCATGCGCTACATGACGATGCCCACCCCGGCGTACCTCGCGCAGCTCGCCGTGATCCAGGCGCACGACGCGACGGACCGGCTGCCGCAGCTGTCGGTGCCGACGCTCGTGTTCGCGGGGGAGCAGGACATCCTCATCCCCACCCGGCTCTCCCAGGACCTCGCGGAGCTCGTGCCCGGCGCCGAGTGGCGGACGGTGCAGGGCGGCCACGGCTGCGTGTGGGAGCACCCCGACGACTTCAACGCCGCGTTCGTGTCCTTCCTGCAGTCCCACCGCATCTCCTGAAAGGCGTTCCGACCATGACCGCTCCTGTGCTCGCCGGCGACGGCGAGACGCTCGACACCCCGAAGAAGCTCGGCCTGCTCGGCGTGCTCATGCCGGGTGTGGCGCAGATCGCGCCGGCCTTCAACCTCTTCTTCACGACGGCGGTGATGGCCTCGCTCGCGGGGCCGTCCGTGCCGCTCGTCTTCCTGATCTCGATGGTCGGGATGCTCGCGACGGCGCTGAGCCTCGCCCAGTTCTCGAGCCTGTACCCGAGCGCCGGATCCTTCGTCACCTACATCAGCCGGGCCCTCGGCGTGCGGGTCGCGACGGCGGTCGGAGTGATCACGATCGTCGGCTACATGATCACGTTCGCGGGGATCTACATCTTCGCGGGCCAGTACATCGTCGCGAACGTCTTCGGCATCACCTCGAGCGGGCCGGGCGTCAACCTGCTCACCGTGGTCGTGACGATCGTCTACGGCGCCATCGTGACGATCCCCGTCATCATCGGCCTGCAGTTCGGCGTGCGCGTCACGATCGTGCTCTACCTCATCGAGGTCGCCGTGCTGCTGCTCATCAGCCTCGCTGTCGTGTTCCAGGGCGGCGCCGAGGGCCTGTCGGCCGCGCCGTTCAGCTGGCCGACGGGCACCGAGGCGTCGAACGTGTTCGTCACGTTCGGGCTCGCGGTCGTCGCGTTCGGCGGCTTCGAGGCGTCCGCCCCGCTCGCGGAGGAGACCGCGAACCCGCGCCGCAACGTGCCGATCGGGCTCGTCGGGGCGGTGCTGATCTCCGGCGTGATCTACGTGCTCGGCTCCTACGCGGTGATCTCCGCGTTCGGCGTGAGCCACGTCGGGCAGTTCGCGAAGGACCCGAACCCCTTCGCGACCGCGACGGTGCGCTTCCTGCACGTCTCCAGCGCCTTCGCCGTGCCGTTCCTCGTGGCGGTGTTCCTCGTGAGCCTCACCTCCTCGTACATCTCGGCCAACACCCAGACCGCGCGCGTGCTGTTCGCGGGCGCCCGCGGGCGCCTGTGGCCGCGCGTGCTGGACCGCACCCACCCGCGCTTCAAGACCCCGTGGGTCGCGGCGATCTGGTTCGTGGCGCCGAGCATCGTCCTCGGCTGCATCATGCAGTTCGTCGACCCCGCGGAGGCGGGCAGCGTGCTGCCGACCCTCGGCATCTTCGGCGTGGTGGTGATGTACTTCGTGACCAACCTCGCGCTCGTCCGCGAGTACTTCCGGCTGCGGCGAGCCGGCGTGACGAAGAACGTGGTCCTCTGGACCGTCGTGCCGATCATTGGGATGCTCGTGCTCCTGATCCCGGTGTGGGGCAACCTGCGCCCGGGCCAGGGCGGCACGTTCGACTGGATGCCGCTGCTGTCGATCCTGCTGATCGTCGTCGGCATCGTGTACACGATCGTCCTCGCCGTGACCCGTCCCGCGGTGCTCGCCGCCGCACCGGCGCTGCTCGAGGGCGCGGAGGCGCTCGAGGGCGACCCGCGGCCGCCGGCCACCGCCTAGGGGCGGGTCGGCCGCGGGGAGGCGGTGCGCACCGGCGTCGGCGGCGTGGCCGTCGGCGGCGGTGCCGCGCTCCTGGTCGGCGCAGCGCCGCTCGTCGGTGCGGGGCTCGCGCTCCGTGAGGTGGTCGGCGCCGGCGAGGGCCGCTTCGTGGCGGTCGCGGTCGGCGTCGGCGTGGGGGTCGGCGTGGTCGTGCGCGTGGCGGACGGCGTCGGGGTGCTGGACGGCGACGCCGAACGCGACGGTCGAGCCGAGTGCGTCGGCGGAGCCGACGAGCTCGTCGACTGCGAGGACGTGTCGCCGCCGGAACCGGGGTCCTGAGCGGCCGCGGTGGACCGCACGAGCCGGGACGGCGCGGTGCTGCGCGGCGGCCGCGGCGTGGACGGAGCCGCCGAGGGGGTGCCGGCCGTCACCGCGTCGCCGCGGGGG
>JBQCCU010000344.1:0-2625 GCA_051961935.1 Amnibacterium sp.
CCCGGGGCCGCTCGGCCTCGCCGCGTTCGCCCTGACCACCTTCGTGCTGAGCTTCGCGAACGCCGGCCTCATCCCCGGTGCGGGCGCCGCGGTGCTCGGCCTCGCGATCTTCTACGGCGGCCTCGGCCAGATCATCGCGGGCATCTGGGAGTTCGCGAACAAGAACACCTTCGGCGCCACCGCCTTCTGCTCGTACGGCGGCTTCTGGCTCGCGTTCTGGTACCTCGTCTCCACCAAGGGTGACGTCGCCGCCGGCGGTGGCGGGGTCGGCATCTTCCTCATCGCGTTCGGCATCTTCACGCTCTACATGACCGTCGCCGCGCTCAGGACGAACCTCGCGCTCATCGCCGTCTTCGCCTTCCTGACGCTCACGTTCTTCGCGCTCGGCATCGGCGCCGCGGCGGGAGCGGAGGGCCTCTCGCGGCTCGGCGGCTGGCTCGGCATCATCACCGCCCTGCTCGCCTGGTACACCTCGTTCGCGATCGTCACCAACAGCACCTTCAAGCGGGTCGTGCTGCCCGTGTTCCCCCGCGCCTGATCCCGGAAGGACCTCGCCGATGACCGACACCGCCTCTCCGACCCTCGACAACCTCTCGGAGGAGAACCGCCGCTTCCCGCCCTCCAAGGAGTTCGCGGCGGCGGCGAACGTCACCGCCGAGGCGTACGCCGAGGGGAGGGACGACCGGCTCGCCTTCTGGGCCGACAAGGCACGTCGGCTCACCTGGGCGCAGCCCTTCGAGCAGACCCTCGACTGGTCCAACCCGCCGTTCGCGAAGTTGTTAGCGGAAGGGAGGCTGAACGTCGCGGTCAACTGCCTCGACCGGCACGTCGAGGCCGGCCTCGGCGACCGGGTCGCGTTCTTCTTCGAGGGGGAGCCGGGGGACAGCCGGACGATCACCTACCGGGAGCTCACGGAGGAGGTCTGCCGCGCCGCGAACGCGCTGACCGACCTCGGCGTGCAGGCCGGCGACCGCGTGGCGATCTACATGCCGATGATCCCGGAGACGGTCGTCGCGATGCTCGCGTGCGCCCGGCTCGGGGCGCCGCACACGGTGGTGTTCGGCGGGTTCTCCGCCGAGGCGCTCGCCACCCGCATCCTCGACTGCGACGCCCACGTGGTGATCACCGCCGACGGCGGCTGGCGACGCGGCGCCGTCGCGCCGCTGAAGCCCGCCGTGGACGAGGCGCTGAAGCAGTGCCCCGACGTCTCGGCGGTGCTCGTCGTCAAGCGCACCGAGAACGAGGTGGCGTGGACCGAGGGGCGCGACCACTGGTGGCACGACACGGTCGCGAAGGCGTCCTCGAGCCACGAGGCGCAGGCGTTCGACGCGGAGCACCCGCTCTACGTGATGTACACCTCGGGCACCACCGGCAAGCCGAAGGGCATCCTGCACACGTCCGGGGGCTACCTCACCGGCTGCGCCTGGACGCAGTACGAGGTGTTCGACGTCAAGCCGGAGACGGACGTCTACTGGACGGCGGCGGACATCGGCTGGGTGACCGGCCACTCGTACATCGTCTACGGGCCGCTCGCGAACGCGACGACGAGCGTGCTCTACGAGGGCACGCCCGACTTCCCGGACAAGGACCGCTGGTGGTCCATCGTCGAGAAGTACAAGGTGACGATCCTCTACTGCGCGCCCACCGCCATCCGCACCCACATGAAGTGGGGCACCTCCTTCGCCGGCAAGCACGACCTGTCGAGCCTGCGCGTCATCGGCAGCGTGGGGGAGCCGATCAACCCGGAGGCGTACGTCTGGTACCGCACCCACATCGGCGGCGACACCACGCCCGTCGTCGACACGTGGTGGCAGACCGAGACGGGTTCGATCATGATCAGCCCGCTGCCGGGCGTGACCGCCGGCAAGCCGGGGGCGGCCATGACGCCGCTGCCGGGGGTCTCGGCGGACGTGGTCGACGACAACGGCGATCCGGTGCCGAACGGCTCCGGCGGCTACCTCGTGCTCACCGAGCCGTGGCCCAGCATGCTGCGCACGATCTGGGGCGACGACCAGCGCTACATCGACACCTACTGGTCGCGCTTCCCCGGGAAGTACTTCGCGGGTGACGGGGCGAAGAAGGACGCCGACGGCGACTTCTGGCTGCTCGGCCGCGTCGACGACGTGATGAACGTCGCCGGCCACCGGCTGTCCACCACGGAGATCGAGTCCGCCCTGGTCGCGAACAGCAAGGTCGCGGAGGCCGCGGTCGTCGGTGCCACCGACGAGACGACCGGGCAGGCGGTCGTGGCGTTCGTCATCCTCCGCGGGGAGGCCGGCGACGGCGGCCCGCACATCGCCAGGGAGCTGCGCGAGTGGGTGGCGGACCAGATCGGCAAGATCGCGCGCCCGCGGCAGATCATGGTGGTCGCCGAGCTGCCGAAGACCCGGTCGGGCAAGATCATGCGCCGCCTGCTGCGGGACGTGGCGGAGAACCGACCGGTCGGCGACGTCACGACGCTCGCGGACACGACGGTGATGGAGACCATCCGCGAGGGGATGGCGACGGCGCCGCAGGAGGACTGAACGGGTTCGGCGCCGGGGTCCGAGGGGGCGTCGGCTCCCCGCGCCGGGGGGTGGGCCGCGGCCGGGGGCGGGGGAGCGGGGGGCGGCGCTGCCCCGGTGG
>JBQCCU010000345.1:0-7509 GCA_051961935.1 Amnibacterium sp.
GTACGGACATGCGGTCGGCCAGGCCCGCCCAGTCGAGCAGGCCCGTGTCGACCATGGCCGCCTGCGCCACGGACAGGGCCGTCTCCAGCCCGATCATGCCCATCGCGGCGGGCGCCCACTCGGTCTCCTTGTCCTCCAGCGCGTGCGGGGCGTGGTCGGTGGCGACGGCGTCGATCGTGCCGTCGGCCAGGGCGGTGCGCAGCGCCTCGACGTCGGACGCGGACCGCAGCGGCGGGTTGACCTTGAAGCGCGGGTCGTAGCCGCGCGCGGCCTCGTCGGTGAGGAAGAGGTGGTGCGGCGTCACCTCGGCGGTCACCCGCACCCCACGGGCCTTCGCCCAGCGGATCAGCTCGACGCTGCCCGCGGTGGAGACGTGGCACACGTGGAGGCGGGCCCCGGCCGCCTCGGCGAGGAGCACGTCGCGGGCGATGATCGCCTCCTCGGCCACCGCCGGCCAGCCGGCGAGCCCGAGCTCGGCGGACACGGCGCCCTCGTGCAGCTGCGCGCCGGCGGTGAGCCGCGGCTCCTCGGCGTGCTGGGCGATCACGCCGCCGACGATGCGCGCGTACTCGAGCGCGCGGCGCATGAGCAGCGGGTCGGCGACGCACGAGCCGTCGTCGGAGAAGATCCGCACCCGCGCACGCGAGCGGGCCATCGTGACGAGCTCGGCGAGCTCCCGGCCCTCACGGCCCTTCGACACGGCGCCGATCGGCCGCACGTCCACGTAGCCGGCGGCGCGGCCGAGCGCGGCGACCTGCTCCACGACGCCCGCGGTGTCCGCGACGGGGTCGGTGTTCGGCATCGCGTGCACGGTGGTGTAGCCGCCCGCCGCGGCGGCGCGGGAGCCGCTGAGCACCGTCTCCGCGCCCTCGCCGCCGGGCTCGCGGAGGTGGGTGTGCAGGTCGACGAGCCCCCGCAGCGCGACGAGGCCCTCGGCGTCGATCACGGTGTCGGCGGGCCCCGGCTTCAGCGCCCCGTCCTCCACGACGCGGCCGCCCTCGACGGCGAGGTCGGTGCGGGCGCCGTCGCCGGCGCGGAGCGCCCCGCGGATCAGGATCCTCGTCATTCGGCGCCCCTCCGTCCGGCCAGCACGTCGTACAGCACGGCCATGCGCACGGCGATGCCGTTCTCCACCTGCTCGAGCACGGTCGAGCGCGGCGAGTCGGCCACCTCGCCGGCGATCTCGAGGCCGCGGTTCATCGGCCCCGGGTGCATGACCAGGGAGCGCTCGGGCAGCCGCGCGGCGCGGGCGGCGGACAGCCCGTACAGCGCCGCGTACTCGCGGCTGCTCGGGAAGAACGCCTCCGTCATCCGCTCGCGCTGCACGCGCAGCATCATCACGACGTCGGGGGCCGCGTCGATCGCCTCGTCGAGGTCGATCCCCGAGGTGACGGGCCACCCGTCGATGGCGCCGGGCAGCAGCGTGGGCGGCGCGACGAGCCGCACCGAGGCGCCGAGCGCGGTGAGCAGCCACACGTTCGAGCGCGCCACGCGCGAGTGGCGGATGTCGCCGACGATGACGACCGAGACGCCGTCGAGGTCGCGGCCCCGCGCCGCGTCGCCGTGCAGGCGCTTGCGGATCGTGAACGCGTCGAGGAGCGCCTGCGTCGGGTGCTCGTGCGTGCCGTCCCCGGCGTTCACGACGCCCGCGCGGGTCCATCCGCTCGAGGCGAGCACCTCGGCCGCGCCGGACGCCTGGTGCCGGATCACGATGCCGTCCGCGCCCATCGCCTGGAGCGTCTGGGCGGTGTCCTGCAGGCTCTCCCCCTTCGACACCGAGGAGCCCTTGGCGCTGAAGGTGATCACGTCGGCGGAGAGCCGCTTCGCGGCGGCCTCGAAGGACAGCCGGGTGCGGGTGGAGTCCTCGAAGAACAGGTTGACGACGGTCGTGCCGCGCAGCGTCGGCAGCTTCTTCACCTGACGCTGCTGGGTGGCGGCCATGTCCTCGGCGATGTCGAGGAGGGCGACGCCGCCGTCGTGGCCGAGGGTGCGGGTGGAGAGGAGGTGCTCGCTCATTCGATGGTCACCCCGTCCGCGCCGTCGACCTCGGCGAGCTGCACCCGGATGCGCTCCGTCTTCGCGGACGGCAGGTTGCGGCCGACCGAGTCGGGGCGGATGGGCAGCTCGCGGTGGCCGCGGTCGACGAGGACCGCGAGCCGCACGACCGCTGGCCGGCCGAGGGCGGTCAGGGCGTCGAGCGCGGCGCGGACCGTGCGGCCGGAGAACAGCACGTCGTCGACGAGGACCACGGTCGCGCCGTCGACGTCGGCGGGCACGTCCGTGCGGCCCGTCGCGCGGGTGGGCTGGGTGCCGAGGTCGTCGCGGTAGAGGGTGACGTCGAGGATCCCGACCGCCACCTCGCGGCCGGCGATGCGGGCGACCTCAGCGGCGAGCCGGCGGGCGAGCACCGCGCCCCGGGTCGGGATGCCGAGCAGGAGGAGCCGCTCCGCGTCGGGGTCGTGCTCGACGAGCTCGTGGGCCATGCGCGTGATCGCGCGTCGTACGTCGTCGGCCTGCAGGAGGGTGCGCGGCGGCATCCGACCTCCTTCCCCGCCTCACGGGACGGTCATTAAAGGGGGTGGTTGATCGACCGCCACCCTACCTGAGCCGGCCGCCCCGATTCCCAGGGGCGGATCCGGGCGACATCCGACGATCCGGGCGACAAAAGGCGCCCGGATCGTCGGATCCGGCCCGGCTGCGGACGGCGGGGTCAGGCCTCGGCGGCCGACTCCGCGACGGCGTGCAGCACGCCGTTGATGAAGCGGGGGCTGTCGTCGGTGGAGAGCTCCTTCGCGAGCTCCACCGCCTCGTCGATCGCGACCGGCGCCGGCACCTCGGGGTTGTGGAGGATCTCCCACACGCCGATGCGGAGGATCGCCCGGTCGACCGCCGGCATCCGCTCGATCGGCCAGGCGGGGGCGCGGTCGCCGATGATCCGGTCGATCTCCTCGGCGTGGTCGATCACGCCCTGCACGATGTCGCGGGCGTAGGGCCAGCTCGAGGCGCGCTCGGGCCGCGCGAGGGCGCGCTCCTGCTCGGCGGCGAGCGCGTCGGCCTGGGAGTCGCCGCGCACATCCGCCGAGAAGAGCACGTCGAGAGCGCGCTTGCGCGACTTCGTCCGTGCGGACACGGGTCAGCTCACGCGGCCGAGGTAGTCGCCCGTGCGGGTGTCGACCTTGACCTTCGTGCCGGTCTCGAGGAACAGCGGCACCTGGATCTCGGTCCCGGTCTCCAGCGTCGCGGGCTTCGTGCCGGCGGAGGAGCGGTCGCCCTGCAGGCCCGGCTCCGTGTAGGTGACCTCGAGCACGACCGAGGCCGGCAGCTCGACGTAGAGCGCGTTGCCGTTGTTCATCGCGATCGTCGCGGACTGGTTCTCGAGGAGGTAGTTCGCGGCGGTGCCGACGGTCGCGGCGGGGACGGGCAGCTGCTCGTAGCTGGAGGTGTCCATGAACACGAAGTCGTCGCCGTCCCGGTAGAGGAACTGGTAGTCGCGGCGGTCGACGTTCTCGATGTCGACCTTGGTGCCGGCGTTGTAGGTGCGGTCGACCACCTTGCCCGTGACGACGTTCTTCAGCTTGGTGCGGACGAACGCGCCGCCCTTGCCGGGCTTGACGTGCTGGAACTCGACGACGTTCCAGAGCTGGCCGTCGATGTTCAGCACGATGCCGTTGCGGATGTCGGCGGTGGTCGCCATGTGGATGCTCTCCCTGCGGGTGGTCTGAAGGGGCCGGGGTCGCCGGACCGACCGGACAGTCTACCCGCCGGCCGCTGGGCGCATCCGGCGGGCCACGTACTCGAGCGCGAGCCGGTAGCCGTCGACGCCGAGCCCGGCGATGACGCCGGTCGCGACGCCGGAGACGACGCTCGTGTGCCGGAACTCCTCCCGCCGGTGCGGGTTGGAGATGTGCACCTCGATGAGCGGCAGCCCCGCCTCGGTGACGAGCACCGACGCGTCGCGGAGCGCGTAGGAGTAGTGGGTGAAGGCGGCCGGGTTCATGATCACCGGCGACGCGGTGTCCACCGCCTCGTGCAGCCACGAGATGAGGGTCGCCTCGTCGTCCGTCTGCCGCAGCTCGATGTCGACGCCGGCGGGCGCCGCGGCCTTCAGGTCGCGCTCCACGTCGGCGAGCGTCGCCGAGCCGTAGATCGCGGGCTCCCTGGTGCCCAGCCGTTGCAGGTTCGGACCGTTCAGGACCAGGACGCGCGCCACGCCGCCACCCTATCCACTGCATGAACGACGGAGATCCGGGCCGTTCCGCGGCTGTCCATGCGGATCCGGGGCGGATCTGCGCGCGAACTCCGTCGTTCGTGCAGGAGCCCGTCTAGGTCGCGATCTCGTTGTAGGCGGTGAAGAGCAGGTGGTCCTCCGGCCCGTTCAGGATGCTCGTGCGGCCGATGCCGTCGAGGAGCACGAACCGGAGCAGGCCCGCACGCGCCTTCTTGTCGCGGCGCATCGCGGCGGTCAGCGTCGGCCAGCGGCCCGCGGGGTAGCCGAGCGGCAGCGTGAGGCTGCCGAGGATCTCCCGGTGGAGGTCCACCCCGTCGTCGTCGAGGCGGCCGACGAGGCGCGCGAGCTCGGCGGCGAACACCATGCCGACGGAGATCGCGGAGCCGTGCCGCCACCGGTACCGCTCGGCGTACTCGATCGCGTGGCCGAGGGTGTGGCCGTAGTTGAGGATCTCCCGGCGCCCCGCCTCCCGGAAGTCGCCGGAGACGACCTCCGCCTTCACCCGGATCGCGCGGGTGACGAGGTCCGCGAACACCGCGGATCCGGGATCGGTCGCCGTGTCGACGTCCGCGGTGAGGGCGTCGAGGATCGCGGTGTCCGCGATGAACCCGCACTTCGCGATCTCCGCGAACCCGGCGAGCAGGTCGTTGCGCGGCAGGGTCTCGAGCACGTCGAGGTCCGCGAGCACGGCCGCGGGCGCCCAGAACGCGCCGACGAGGTTCTTGCCCTCGGTCGTGTTGATGCCGGTCTTGCCGCCGACCGCGGCGTCCACAATCCCGAGCACGCTGGTCGGCAGCTGCACGAGTCGCACGCCGCGCAGCCAGGTGGCGGCGACGAAACCGGCGAGATCGGTCACGGCTCCCCCGCCGAGGCCGATCACCGCGTCGGAGCGGGTGAAGTCGGCCTGGCCGAGCACCTGCCAGCAGAAGGCCGCGACCTCGATCCGCTTCGCGTCCTCGGCGTCGGGCACCTCCGCGAGCAGCACCTCCACGGTGCCGGCGAGCCGCTCCCGGATCGCCTCGGCGCGCTGGGCCTGCACGGGCTGGTGGACGACGAGCGCCTTCTTCACGCCGGGGCCGAGGGCCTCGACGAGGCGGTCGCCGAGCCCTCGGCCGATGACGACGTCGTAGTCCCCCGCACCGCGCACGGGAACGATCACGGGCTCGGTCACGGGTGGGCCTCCTCGGCCTCGAGACGGGCGGCGAGCTCCTCGACGAGGTGCGCCACGGGACGCCGCGACGTGTCGACGACGAGGTCCGCGAGATCGGCGTAGAGCGGCGCCCGCTCGGCGGCGATCCGTCGCCACGAGGCGAGCCCGTCGACGAGCAGGGGCCGCTTGCCGCCCTCGAGCCGGGCCGCCACGGCGTCCTCGTCGACGGTGAGCAGCACGACGGTGCAGCGGCGGAGGTCCTGCTGCGTGGCGGGGTCGAGCACCGCGCCGCCACCGAGCGCGACGACGCCGCCCTCCTGCAGCGCCTCGGCGACCACCGCCCGCTCGAGCGCGCGGAAGCCGGGCTCGCCGTGCTCGGCGAACAGGTCGGCGATGACGCCGTGCCGGGCGACGATCCGCTGGTCCGTGTCGGCGAACGGCACGCGGAGGCGCTTCGCGAGCTTCCGCCCGATGGAGCTCTTCCCCGCGCCCATGGGCCCGATCACGGCCACGGTGCGGGCGGTCACGGTGCGGCGGTCCGCAGGGTGGGCGGGATGGCGGCGAGGTAGGCGTCGCGGTTGCGGCGCGTCTCCGGCAGCGAGTCCCCGCCGAACTTCTCGAGCACGGCGTCGGCGAGCACGAGCGCGACCATGGCCTCGGCCACCACGCCCGCCGCGGGCACGGCGCAGACGTCGGAGCGCTGGTGGTGCGCGGACGCGGCCTCACCGGTCGCGACGTCGACGGTGCGCAGCGCGCGCGGGACGGTGCTGATGGGCTTCATCGCGGCCCGGACCCGCAGCACGTCGCCGGTGGTCATGCCGCCCTCGGTGCCGCCCGCCCGGTCGGTCGCACGGGTGATGTGGGGCCCCCGCGCCGGTTCCGACGCGTCGCGAAGCGACGTGGCGGCCGTGTCGTGGGGACCGTCGGCGAGCACGAGCTCGTCGTGCGCGGCGGAGCCGCGGCGCCGCGCGGTCGTGAAGCCGTCGCCGACCTCGACGCCCTTGATCGCCTGGATGCCCATCAGCGCGGCCGCGAGGCGGGCGTCGATGCGCCGATCCCAGTGCACGTAGGAGCCGAGCCCCGGCGGGAGGCCGTGCACGACCACCTCGACCACGCCGCCGAGGGTGTCGCCCGCCCGGTGGGCGTCGTCGATCTCGGCGACCATGGCGGCGCTCGTGGTCGGATCCGCGCACCGGACCGGATCCGCGTCGATCGCGGGGAGGTCGCCCGGCCGCGGCACGGGCGCGTCCTCGGGCACCTGGACCGGGCCGATCGCCACGACGTGGCTGAGCACCGAGACGCCGAGCACGGCGAAGAACGCCCGCGCCACGGCGCCGAGCGCCACCCTGGCGGCCGTCTCGCGGGCGCTCGCCCGCTCGAGCACGGGCCGCGCCTCGGCGAATCCGTACTTCTGCATGCCGGTGAGGTCCGCATGTCCTGGTCGGGGCCGGGTGAGCGGTGCACCGCGGCCGCGCGAGGCGTCGGTCAGCGGCACGTCCTCCGCCGACATGACCTCCTGCCACTTCGGCCACTCGGTGTTGCCGATCGTGATCGCGATCGGGCCGCCGATGCTCCGCCCGTGCACGACGCCCCCGGTGACGGCGAGCTCGTCCTGCTCGAACTTCTGCCGGGAGCCGCGGCCGACGCCGAGGCGACGCCGCGCGAGGTCGCCGCGGATGCCGTCGAGTGTCAGGGGGACGCCGGCGGGCAGGCCCTCGAGGATCGCGGTGAGGCTCGGGCCGTGCGACTCACCGGCCGTGAGCCAGCGCAACATCGCGCTCATCTTTTCACAGCGCGGCGCATCGCCCGCCGGACCGCGTCCTCGCGTGACAGGGGCTGCTCCGGGTCGCCGGAGGTGAAGATCCGCACCTGGATCAGCGCCTGCTCGATCAGCAGGTCGAGCCCGTGCAGCAGCACGCCGCCGGATGCCGACCACGCGGCGCCCAGCCGGGACGGCCACGGATCGTAGGCGACGTCGAGGAGGGGCACGCCCGCGATGCGTTCGGGGACCGCGACCCCGGGATCCGCGCCGCCGGGCAGCGTGACCACCACGACGTCCACGTCCGCCAGCGGCGCGGCGGTCAGCGCGACGACGTCGGTGGCGAGGGCGCCGAGCTCCGCGGTCGCGCGT
>JBQCCU010000346.1:0-2474 GCA_051961935.1 Amnibacterium sp.
CCGCCGACGAGGCGGAGGCTGCGCCGGCGCGTGAAGCGGGGCGTGGCCAGCCAGCCGCCGACCGCCGCGACGGGCAGGGACACGAGCCAGAGCGCGACCACGGCGCTCGACGGATGCCAGAAGCTCAGGGTGCCGAGCAGCGCGAGCACGAGCGCGAAGGGATCCGCGGGGCCTTCGAAGCCCTGCCCGATCGGATGCGGTCCCCAGCCGATCGAGCGCCACAGCTCGTGCAGGCCCCCGAGTGGGAGCAGCCCGCCGCCGGAGAGCGCGGGGGCGCCGATCAGGGGGAAGAAGAGGA
Organism: Amnibacterium sp.; assembly: GCA_051961935.1. Classification (GTDB taxonomy): domain Bacteria; phylum Actinomycetota; class Actinomycetes; order Actinomycetales; family Microbacteriaceae; genus Amnibacterium. The sequence continues at coordinate 299 of JBQCCU010000346.1, forward strand.
TCACGCCAAGCGCGGCGACCGCGATGGTGAGGGCGAGGCCGCCGCCGCTCACGAAGTGCACGGGCTCGCGCCGCGGCCCGCGCCCGTTGTCGCGGAGCAGGGCGCGCCGGTGGCGCACCTCCTTCCACGGCAGCCGCAGCGGGGCGATCGCCCCCCAGCCCACGGTGCGCACCCGGGCGATGCGCGCCCGGGCGCGGACGACGCCGGGGAAGCAGGTGAGGAAGGTGAGCAGGGCCGCGAGCAGCTCGGCCGGCGCGGATCCGGGACGCTTGCGCAGCAGCTGACCGATCGCGCGGATCGCGCCGAGCGGAAGGATCGAGAGCCAGTGCAGCGGCGCGAGCGCCAGGGGCGCGTAGACGAGCCGCCGGTGCAGCTGCGCCTCGCGTCGCAGGCGGACCCGCCGGGCCTCGGTGGTCGAGGCGCCGAGCAGCCGCGTGCCGGGCGCGTCGATGCCGGCGGACCGGACGCGCGCCTTCGGCACCAGCTGCACCCGGTGCCCCGCGAGGCGCGCGCGCACGCAGAAGTCGAGTGCGTCGTCCACGGCGGGCAGCGACGGGTCGAACCCGCCGAGGTGGCGCCACAGCGTCTCGCGCAGGAACATGCCGCCCGCGGCGACGGCGAGCACGTCGCTCTGCCGGTCGTACTGCGCCTGGTCGAGCTCCGGCTCGGCGAGCTCGACGGCCGTGCCGAACGGCGTCATCGTCTCGCCGTAGGAGTGGAGGTAGTCGGGGGCGTCCCACTGCATCTGCTTGGGCCCCGCGATGGCCACGGACGGCGCGAGCTCGACCGCCTGGAGCAGCCGCTCCAGCGCCCGCGGCTCCGGTGCGTTGTCCGACGCCAGCAGCCAGAGCCACTCCCCGTCCGAGGAGTCGATCCCGGCGGCCTTCACGCCCGTCGCCACGGCGAGGCCGAAGCCGGCGCGCGCGCTGACGTGCGCGTGGACGGTGGGCTCCACCCCCGCGATGATGTTCGCGGTCACCGGGCTGCTGCCGAGCTGCACCACCACCAGCCGGTCGGGCAGGCGGCTCTGCAACGTGATGGCGTCGAGGGTCTCGCGGAGGTAGTCCGCACCGTCCGCCGCGACGAGGATCGCAGTGACAGAGAGCGGCACCGGATCACGGTAGGCGCGCGCGGCTCGCCACGCCCGTCCGACCCGCCGGGGATGCGCACCTTCCTCAGGCCGGAACCCCGGGAACGACGACGGCCGCGCCCCCTCGAGGGGTGCGCGGCCTTTCGTACGGTGCGACGACGCCGTCCGGCGTCGTCAGCCGACCTTGCGGAGCTTCCGGCGCTCGCGCTCGGAGAGCCCGCCCCAGATCCCGAAGCGCTCGTCGTTCTGGAGCGCGTACTCGAGGCACTGGGCCTTCACCTCGCACGACGCACAGATCTTCTTCGCCTCGCGCGTCGATCCACCCTTCTCAGGGAAGAAGGCCTCAGGATCGGTCTGCGCGCAGAGCGAGTCGGCCTGCCAGGCCAGCGGGTCGTCGCTGTCGTCGGTGACGCGACGCACGCTGGGAACGCCCAGGTTGATGGGGTCGACGAACCAGTCGCCGGGCACCGATGCCTGGTAGGGGGAAACGGTCATGACTGATCGTCCTCTCGAATGCGTTCAGGGCCCCGCGCCCCGAATGCGTGGGAGTAATTACACAGATGTGCTTCCGCCCCGTCAAGGCCGCGAACCCTGCCACCGCGTGTCGCCGCTCGGCCGATCGACGCGCCGGGCGTGTCGTGATCCGAGACCCGAGCGAAGGTTGAGAGGGGCTGGGCGAACACTGGTACACCCCAGCCGGATCAGGGCTTTCGTGCGCATGTCGACTCAGGGATCGACGGCCGCCGCTTAACCTTCCAGTGCGGGTCGAATGCTGACGACACGCCGATAACGACAGTCGTTGCGTAACATGTTGTTCACATAGGGCGCCTGCAAGAATTTTTCCGGACACGTCGCGCGTTCGAATTCGTGTTCGAAGGATGCGTTTATGAGCACGCATTCCGACCCATCGTTCGAGGGGCATCGCGAATTCGAGCGACCCCTATTCGGGGGGTTCGCGCATATCACAGCCGGATAACATCTGTCCAATCGGACACGCCGAGCCGCCGGCGCCCCGCGCCGGCCCGCGATCGGCGGGCCGCTTCGGGCGGGAAGGGCCGCCCATGACGCCCCGCGCGCGCGAACCGG
>JBQCCU010000347.1:0-4748 GCA_051961935.1 Amnibacterium sp.
CCGGGCGCTCAGAGCGCCCGGTGGTCGACGTCCGGTCGCGCCTCGAGCGGCAGCCACATCACGTGGAGGCCGACGAGGCCGTGCCTGCGGCTCCGGTACGCCTTCGGCACGGTGCCGATGATCCGGAAGCCGAGCGAGCGCCAGAGCCCCACCGCGCGCACGTTGGTCTCGACCACCGCGTTGAACTGGATCGCCGCGAAACCCTGCTCCCGCGCCCACTCGATGAGATGGCGCCCGAGCGCCCGGCCGACGCCGCGCCCGGAGGCGGCGGGGTCCACCATGAAGCTGCCGGTGGCCACATGCGCGCCGCGACCCGGCCGGTTCGGCCCCATGGTGGCGGTGCCGAGCACCCGGTCGCCGTCGACCGCGACGACCACCCGCCCCTGCCCGGTCCAGAGCCGCTCCGCCGCGTCGTCGGTGAGGTCCTCCGGATAGGCGTAGGTCTCACCGTCCTCGACGATCGCGCGGAAGAACGGCAGGATCCGCGACCAGTCCTCTCCGCGAGCCTCCCGGATGATCACGCCGCCACCCTACGGCGGACGGGCTCAGCGGGAGGAGGAGCCGGGACGGCCGGGAAGGTCCGTCGGGGCGGAGCGGCCGACGAACAGGCCCATCCGACCCGGGCCGCGAGACGGGCCCCTCGACGTCCCGCGAGCACGTCAGCAGGACCAGTTCCCTTCAGCAGGACCGAATCGGCTGTTTCGTCCTGCTGAAGCGATCACGTCCTGCTGAAGTGCTCCCCCCGCAACACTTCGCCACACGACCGGGAGGTCAGGGGCGGAGCAGCACCTTGATCGCGCGGCGCTCGTCCATCGCCGCGTAGGCCTCGGCGACCTCCGCGAGCGGCAGCTCGAGGTCGAACACCCGGCCCGGCTGGATCCGGCCGTCGAGCACCTCGGGCAGCAGCTCCTCCACGTAGTTGCGGACGGGCGCCACGCCGCCGGCGACCCCGACGTTCGAGCCGAACATCGTGCGGATCGGCAGCTCGGCGCCCCCGTTCGGCACGCCCACGTACCCGACGGTGCCACCCGGCCGCACGGAGCGGATCGCCTGGTCCATCGACTCCTTGGTGCCGACGCACTCGAGCACCGCGTCGGGGCCGATGCCGTCGAACATCGCCTTGATGCGCGCGACACCCTCGTCGCCGCGCTCGGCGACGATGTCGGTCGCCCCGAACTCGGTCGCGAGGCGCTGGCGGGACTCGTGCCGCGACATCGCGACGATCCGGGAGGCCCCGAGCCGCTTGGCGGCGATCACCGCACAGAGGCCGACCGCGCCGTCGCCGACGACGACGACGGTGGTGCCCTCGGTGACCCCGGCCGCGTGGGCGGCGTGGTGGCCGGTGCCCATGACGTCGGAGAGGGTCAGCAGGTGCGGGACCAGCTCGGGTGCCGGCATGCCGCCCGGCACGGCCACGAGGCTCCCGTCGGCGTGCGGCACGCGCACCCGCTCGCCCTGACCGCCGTCGGCGAAGCCGCCCATCCGGTCGTCCGCGCCCCACCATCCGCCGTGGAGGCAGGAGGTGCTCACGCCGTTCAGGCAGTTCGGGCAGGTCATGTCGCAGTCGTAGAACGGCGCGATGACGAAGTCGCCCACGCGGATGCGGGTGACGTCCTGCCCGACCTCCTCGACGACGCCGACGAACTCGTGACCGATCCGGTGCGGCTCCCGCGTCGGGGTGACGCCGCGGTAGGGCCACAGGTCGGAGCCGCACACGCACGCGGCCACGACGCGCACGATCGCATCCCCGCCGGTCGAGAGCACGGGGTCCGGAACGGTCTCGATGCGGATGTCGCCGGGGGCATGGATGAGGGTCGCCTGCACGAGCGCTCAGCCTAGGACGCCCCGCTGAGGGCTCCCGACGCCCAGGGAATCGGCCGTGGTCCAGAATGGTTGACACGTCAGACGCAACGGCGCGTCCCTCAGGAACCGCTCCCGGAAGGACATCCATGACGCTGCTGACCGACTCCCGTCGCGCCGAGACCACGGCCCCGATCCACGACCTGCTCGCCGAGCGCTGGTCGCCCCGCTCGTTCGACGCGGAGGCGGTGGTGCCCGAGTCGGCGATCACCTCGATGCTCGAGGCGGCGCGCTGGGCGCCGTCGGCCGCGAACCTCCAGCCCCGCCGCTTCGTCGTGGCACGCCGGGGCAGCGAGGCGTTCCAGGCGATCACCGACGCCCTCGCGGACGGCAACCGGCCGTGGGCGCGGAGCGCCTCGCTCTACGTCGTCGCGATCGCCCTCACGGCCGACCCCGACGGCAAGCCCTTCCGCTGGGCGGAGTACGACGCCGGGCAGGCGATGGCCCAGCTCACGGTCCAGGCGCACGACCTCGGGTTGCACGTGCACCCGATGGGCGGCTTCGACGCGGAGGCGCTCGAGGCGGCCTTCGACCTGCCGGAGCAGGCGGTGCCGGTGAGCGTCAGCGCGATCGGGGTCGCCGCGCCGGCCGACCGCCTGCCCGAGCGGTACCGCGACCGTGAGCGCGCGCCGCGCACCCGCCTGCCGCTCGAGGAGCTCGTCCTCGTCGACGACTGAGCCGTCGCGGTGCACGCCCCCGGAGACCACGGTCCCGGGGGCGTTCCCGCATCCGCGTCTCAGCCGGTGAGGTTCGCGATGAGGTTGACCGTCGAGGCGATCACCACGGCGCCGAAGAGGTACGAGAGCAGCGAGTGCCGCAGCGCCGTCGCCCGGATCGCCGGATCCTGGATGTCGGTGTCCGACACCTGGAACGTCATCCCGATCGTGAAGGCGAAGTAGGCGAAGTCGAGGTAGCGCGCCGGCTGCTTCTGGTTGAAGGAGATGCCGCCGTCCGGGCCCGTGTAGTAGAGCACCGCGTAGCGGAGCGTGAAGAGCGTGTGCACCAGGAACCACGACGCCGCGACGCTCGTGATGCCGAGCAGCGGCAGCAGCTCCTTCCCCACCCCGTGGGCGTTCTTCGCCTCGGACAGGACGACGATCACGGCGATCAGGCTCGCCGCCGCAGCCGCGAGCAGGAGCAGGTCGCTGACGCTCCGGTCCGGCGTCTCCTTGGTGGCGTGCTTCGACGTCGCGTCGGCGTCCATCCGGCCGATCTTCAGCCACACCCAGACCAGGTAGACGGCGCAGAGCACCACCCACCCGAGATCGACGGCGAAGGTGTCGCCGCCGAGCAGCACCGTGACGACCGCGGCGACGAGGCCCGCGCCGAAGGCGACGACCAGCCGCATCCAGGAGATGCGCCGGTCGTCGGCCGTCGCGTTCGGGTGGTCTCTGCTCTTCGCGGCGCCGCCGGTCGAGGCGTTCTTCGCGGCGTCCTGGGCACGGGTGGCCATGCTCGATGATCCCGCGGCGCCGGTCAGGAACCGGTGAGGAACCTCAGAGGTCGGCGACCGGCACCTGGAAGCGCCCCACGACGAGCTCGTCGCCGACGGGCGAGACGTCGACGCGGACGGTGTCCCCGTCCCGCACGTCGCCGGCGAGCAGCGCCTTCGCGAGCCGGTCGTCGATCTCCCGCTGCATGAGCCGGCGGAGCGGCCGTGCGCCGTACATCGGGTCGTAGCCGCGCTCGGCGAGCCACCGGCGGGCCGCGGGGGTCACGGCGAGATCGAGCCGGCGGGACGCGAGCCGCTTGCCGAGCCGGTCGATGTACAGCTCGACGATCTCCCCGAGCTCGGTCTCCGTCAGCGCCTGGAAGATCACGATGTCGTCGAGCCGGTTGATGAACTCCGGCTTGAACGCCTGGCGCACGAGCGCCTGCACCGCCTCCTCCTTCTGCTCCCGCCCGATCGCCGGATCCACGAGGTACTGGCTGCCGAGGTTCGACGTGAGGATGAGGATGGTGTTCCGGAAGTCCACCGTGCGGCCCTGACCGTCGGTGAGCCGGCCGTCGTCGAGCACCTGCAGGAGCACGTCGAACACCTCCGGGTGCGCCTTCTCGACCTCGTCGAGCAGCACGACCGAGTAGGGGCGGCGGCGCACGGCCTCCGTGAGCTGCCCGCCCTGCTCGTAGCCGACGTAGCCGGGAGGGGCGCCGACCAGCCGCGAGACGGAGAACTTCTCCCCGTACTCGCTCATGTCGATGCGCACCATGGCCCGCTCGTCGTCGAACAGGAACTCCGCGAGCGCCCGGGCGAGCTCGGTCTTGCCGACACCCGTCGGTCCGAGGAACAGGAAGGAACCGGTCGGCCGGCCCGCGTCCGCGATGCCGGCGCGTGTGCGGCGCACGGCGTCGGCCACGGCCCGCACCGCCTCCCGCTGCCCGATCAGCCGGCGGCCGAGCTCGCTCTCCAGGCGGAGCAGCTTCTGCGTCTCCCCCTGCAGCAGGCGACCGACGGGGATGCCGGTCCACTGGGCGACCACCGCGGCGATGTCCTCGTCGGTGACCTGGTCGTTCACCATGCGGGGCTCGTCCGGGTGCTCCTCCGCCTGCTCCGCCGCGGCGAGCTCCCGCTCGATCGCGGGGATCTCGCCGTAGAGCAGCCGCGACGCCTCCTCGAGGTTGCCCTCCCGCGCGGCGCGCTCGGCCCGCATGCGCAGGGAGTCGACCTTCTCCTTGAGGTTGCCGACGCGGTTCAGGTCGGCGCGCTCGCGCTCCCACCGCGCCTCGAGCTCCTGGAGCGTCCGCTCCCGCGACGCGAGGTCCTCACGCAGCCGCTCGAGCCGCGCCTTGGACGCCTCGTCCTTCTCCCGCTTGAGCGCGAGCTCCTCGAGGCGGAGCCGGTCGACGGATCGGCGCAGCTCGTCGATCTCCATCGGCGCGGAGTCGAT
>JBQCCU010000348.1:0-3068 GCA_051961935.1 Amnibacterium sp.
CGCAGAGCGAGACCCCGACCCTCGACCAGTTCGGCACCGACCTCACGGCCCGGGCGCGCGAGCACGGCCTCGATCCGGTGATCGGCCGCACGACGGAGGTCGAGCAGGTCGTCGAGATCCTGCTGCGCCGCACCAAGAACAACCCGGTGCTGATCGGTGAGCCCGGCGTCGGCAAGACCGCGATCGTGGAGGGGCTCGCGCAGCGCATCGCCGACGGCGACGTGCCCGAGCTGCTCCGCGACAAGCGCGTGGTCGCGCTCGACCTCGCCGGGATGGTGGCGGGCACCCGCTACCGCGGCGACTTCGAGGAGCGCATCACGAAGCTGGTGGACGAGATCGTCGCGCACAAGGACGGGCTCATCGTCTTCCTCGACGAGCTGCACACCGTGGTCGGCGCCGGCAGCGGCGGCGAGGGCGGCATGGACGCGGGCAACATCCTGAAGCCGCGCCTGGCGCGCGGCGAGCTGCACCTCGTCGGTGCGACGACGCTGAAGGAGTACCGCCGGATCGAGAAGGACGCCGCGCTCGAGCGGCGCTTCCAGCCCGTCACCGTCGGCGAGCCCTCGGCGGCGGACGCGGTGCTGATCCTCGCGGGCCTCAAGGACCGCTACGAGCAGCACCACGGCGTGACCTACACCGACGAGGCGATCACGGCCGCCGTCGAGCTGTCCGCGCGCTACCTCACGGACCGGTTCCTACCGGACAAGGCCATCGACCTGATCGACCAGGCGGGCGCCCGCAAGCGCCTCGCGCTCGGCGGCCGGGTGGACGCCGCCACCCTGCAGGCGCGGATCCCGCCGCTCGAGGCCGACAAGGCGCGCGCCGTCTCGGAGGAGCACTACGAGGAGGCCTCCCGGATCCGGGACGAGATCGAGGCGCTGCAGCAGCGCATCGCCGAGGGCGCTACGGCGGATCCGTCCGAGGGCGAGATCGGCCGTGCGGAGATCGCGGAGATGATCGCGCGCGCCACCGGCATCCCGGCGTCGCGGCTCACCGAGGGCGACCGCTCCCGGCTCGCGCGGCTCGAGTCGGAGCTGCACCAGCGGGTGGTCGGCCAGGACGACGCGGTCGCCGCGATCGCGAAGGCCGTGCGACGCAGCCGCACCGGGATGGGCGACCCGCGCCGCCCGGTCGGCAGCTTCCTGTTCCTCGGCCCGACCGGTGTCGGCAAGACCGAGCTGGCGAAGGCCCTGGCCACGAGCCTCTTCGGCGACGAGAGCGCGATGCTGCGGTTCGACATGAGCGAGTTCGGCGAGCGCCACACGGTCAGCCGCCTGGTCGGCGCCCCTCCCGGATACGTCGGCTACGACGAGGCCGGGCAGCTGACGGAGCGGGTGCGACGCAACCCGTACTCGGTCGTGCTGCTCGACGAGATCGAGAAGGCGCACCCGGACGTGTTCAACCTGCTGCTGCAGGTGCTCGACGACGGGCGCCTCACGGACGGGCAGGGCCGCACGGTCGACTTCCGCAACACGGTCGTCATCATGACCTCCAACATCGGCGGCGAGTTCCTCGCGAGCCGCAGCGGCGCGCTGGGCTTCGTCGCCCCGGGCGACGACGGCAGCGGGTTCGGCTCGGACAAGGGGGTGCGCGACCGGGTGATGGGCCGCCTGCGTGAGGCGATGCGACCCGAGTTCCTGAACCGGATCGACGAGATCGTCCTGTTCCGCAAGCTGGACGCGGCGCAGCTGCGCGAGATCGTGCACCTGCTCCTCGCGGACACGGCGGCGCGGCTCGCCGGCCAGCACGTCGGGTTCGAGGCGACCGATGCGGCCGTCGACCTCATCGCGGAGCGCGGCTACCAGCCGGAGTACGGGGCGCGGCCCCTGCGCCGGGTGATCCAGCGCGACGTGGAGGACGCGATCGCGGACGTGATGGTGACGCGCGAGCTCGGGGCGGGCGACGTGGTGCGGATCGACGCGATCGGCGGCGAGATCGTCGCCGCGGTCGAGGCGGCCGACGAGGCGCTCGCGGCCTGAGCCGGAGCAGGGGACGGCCCCGCACCCACCAGGGTGCGGGGCCGTTCGTCGTCTCAGGCGGCGACGTGCTCCTCGGCGACGAGACCGAACCGCCGCTCCGCCGCGAGCACCGTCTGCTCGAGGAGCACCGCAACGGTCATCGGGCCCACCCCACCGGGGACCGGGGTGATGAGCCTGGCCCGCTCCCGGGCGAGATCGAACTCGACGTCGCCCACGTTGCCGGGGCTGTAGCCGGCGTCGATCACCACGGCCCCCTCCTTGATCCACTCGCCACGGATCAGCCCGGGCAGACCCACCGCGGCGACGACGAGATCGGCCCGCGCCACGTGCTCCCCCAGATCCCTCGTGTGCACGTGGCACATGGTCACCGTCGCATCCCTGGCGAGCAGCAGCACGCTGAGCGGGCGGCCGAGGATCGGGCCCTGGCCGACCACGACCGCCTCCGTGCCCCGGAGCGGCACGTCGTAGGCGTCGAGGAGGCGGAGGATGCCGCCGGGCGTCGCGGACGCGAATCCCGGTTCCCCGAACGCCATCCGCGCGAACGAGCGGTGCGTCACGCCGTCGACGTCCTTCGCGACGTCGATCGCCTCGAAGGCGGCGCGCTCGTCGATGTGCTCGGGGACCGGGTGCTGCAGCAGGATGCCGTCGACGCCGTCGTCGGCGGACAGGCGCTCGATCAGGCCGACGAGATCCTCCGTGCGGATGTCGGCGGCCAGGTCGTGCCGCCGCGGCTCCATGCCGACGGAGCGCGCGCGGTTCACCTTCATCCGGACGTACGCGTGCGAGGCGGGGTCGTCGCCGACGAGGACGGTCGCGATGCACGGCGCGCGCCGGCCATCCGCCCGCAGGCGCGCCACGTGCCGGGCGACGTCGTCGAGCGTGCGGGCGGCGAGCGCCTTCCCGTCGATCAGCTCAGCAGGCATTCGTCTCCTCCGATCGGAGGAGCACCCAGGCGGGCGATGCTCGTGTCCGTCACTCCCCGGTAGTCCCCTACCCACGCCAGTCGTCTCCGACCACGGTAGCCGACCCGCGCCTGACGCGGACCGGCCGCCGGCCGATAGTGGCCGGGGAGGAGGCGGAATGACGGAC
>JBQCCU010000349.1:0-5484 GCA_051961935.1 Amnibacterium sp.
TTCCCGTCGCTCGCCGAGACGCCGCGGGAGGCGATCAGCCTCACGATCCCGGCGCTGCTCGCACCGCAGCGCGTGATCGTGGTGGCGCCGGAGGCGAGGAAGGCCCAAGCGGTCCGGGCCGCGCTCGAGGGGCCCGTCACCCCCGACCTCCCCGCGTCGATCCTGCGCACGCAGCCGCAGGCGCACCTCTACCTCGACGCCGACTCGGCGGCGCTCCTCGACCGGGTGCAGCGGTAGCCCCTGCACCCGGCGCTCACGGGATCGCTCACAAGGGCTGCGGGATTCGGCGCTGGATTTTGTGCCGGTCCTCCTGCCCTGGAACGGTTCGAGCATGGGGCTCGATCGCGCTGACGTGAGCGCGGCGAGCGGCCGGGAGTCGCCCGCGTCGGCACCGGCGGAACGGCGCGGCGGCTGGCCCCTCGTCGCGGTCCTGTCGATCACCGCGTTCATCGGCACCTTCGACGTCACCGGCGTGAACGTGGTGCTCCCCCGCATGGCGTCGGAGCTGGGCGTGGACGCGGCCGCCATCCAGTGGGTGAGCCTCGCGTACCTGCTGCCGATCGCCGCGCTCGCCCTGCCGGCGGGACGGTGGCTCGACTCGGTCGGACGCCGCCCGGCGTTGCTGCTGATCGTCGCCGGGTTCGCCGTCTCGGTGGCCGGTGCCGGGGCATCCAGGGATCTCGCGGTCCTGATCGCGTGCCGGGCCCTCCAGGGCGTGTTCGGTGCCGCCCTGTTCGCCGTGACCTCCCTCACGGCGTTCCACGCCCTTCCGGTCGCCGAACGGGCGCGTGGCATCGGGGTGCTGTCGGCCGCGGGCGCGGCGGGTGGTGTGGCCGGCCCCGCCGTCGGCGCGCTGATCGCGCAGGCGTGGGGCTGGCCGTGGATCTTCTGGCTGCCGGTCCCGCTGCTCGTCGCCCAGCTGCCCGCCCTCGCCCGGCTGCTCCCGCGCGGCCTGCCGCTGAGGATGCCCGGCGGCTCGCTGCTGCTCGAGGGGCTCCTCCTCGGGTGCGCGACGGGCGCGGTCCTGCTCGGCCTCACGTTCACGGCGAACGGCTCGCCGCGCTGGCTGCTCCTTCTCCTCGGCGCGGTCCCGTTCACGGCGCTCTGGCGCCGGCTGCATCCGGACTCCCCGATCATCGACCTGCTGCGCCGGCCGGGCTTCGCGGCGGCCGCGAACTCGCGGGCGCTGCTGGCCGCCGTGCTCCTCTCCGTGCAGTACCTGCTCGCGTTCCTCGCGGAACGCACGATCCACCTGTCGACCGCCGAGACCGGCGCCGCGCTGCTGGCGCTGCCGGCCGCCACCGTGCTGTCGGCCCTCGCCGCCGGGCGGCTCCCCGCCTCGATCCGGCCCGCCCGGCTCGCGGCCGTCGGGTTCGCCGTCATCGCCGTCGGCACCCTGTCCGCCCTCGCCGTGTCCGGGCTCGCCGGCGTCGTCTGCAGCGCGCTGCTCGTCGGCGTGGGGCAGGGCATCTCGAACACGTCCTCGACGCACTACGCGCTGAGCATCGCCGGCGAAGGCAATCCGGCCTCGACCGGCGCCGCGCTCAGCCTGCTCTGGAACCTCGGCTCGACGATCGGGCCGGCATGCGTCAGCGCCGTGTGGGGCGGCCTCGGCTACACGGCAGCGGCGATGAGCGCCGCATTCGTCCTCGCCGCCCTCTTCGCCCTCGGCGGTGGCATCCTGATCCTGCTCGCCGGCCGCAGGGCCGAGCCCGCGGCGGTGGGACCCGGCCGGTAGACGACCCGCGCACGGGCCGGGCCGCAGGGTGGGCGATCGTGCCGGGAGCAGGCCGCCTCGGCGGTTCTGCACCGACCGCCGCCCGGATGCCGTCACGGCAGACGCTCCCCTCCCGATCCGCAGGTCGGTCGGCGAGACTGGGGTGGTGATCGACGGCGATCCCCTGGAGACCGCGACGCCGGCGCTCCTGCAGCGCGCCGGCCACCTCGCCGTGCTCCGGATCCTCGCCGAGCACCGCCAGGACGAGCTCGACCGGCTCGCCGCCGAAGCGGATGCGCTCGCCCGCCGCGGCTACGTGCTCGACGTCACCGACCCGCACGCCCGCCTCGAGCACGCCCGTGACCGCGCCCGGATGACGCGGCGCCTCACGGCGGCGGATGCGTCGCTGCAGGAGGCGCGCGCTGCGCTGCGTGAGGCGATCCTCGACGACGCCTGGACCCCGCAGGACGACCCCGACGGGCCACCCCGCGCCCGCTGACCGGTGAGGCGCGGGAGCCGGCTCAGAAGATCGTGGTCACGAGGTCGACGACCGCCGGGTCCTCGGCGTCCTGGGAGTCGACGACCGGGATGAGGCGCCACTTGTCGAGCGCGGTGCAGGGGTGGGAGATCCCGAGCCGCACGACGTCGCCGACCCGCAGCTCCGCCCCGGCAGCCCGCTGCTCCCCCAGCCGCAGGAACGCGTGCTGGTCGTTCAGCGCGACGACGCGACTGCCCGCCAGGACGGCGGCGCTCCCCTCCGCGTCCAGCCCGCGAATCCGCTGCGGCACGGGCAGGCCCTCGTCGAACGGCGCGTCCCGACGGCCCGCGTCGAGGATCGCGAGATCCGGCTCGGGCCGCGAGAGCACCCGCGCCCAGAGCGCGAGGGCGGGACGCAGGCGGGTCTCGGCGCTGCGCAGCCCCAGCGGCGAGGTGTCGGCGTAGTAGCCGTCGTCGTGGAACTGGTACGCACCCGACCGGAGCAGCAGCGTCGCGGACCCGCGGAGGCTCGCGAAGGCCTCGGCGACGAGGTCGAAGTAGGCGCTGCCGCCCGCGGTGACGATGGGGCGGCGCCCCTCGTACGACCCGGCGGCCTCGAGGCGGCGGTGGAGGCCGACGAGGGCCTCGAGGTAGGCGCGGACCCGCGCGTCGCCCTCGGGGCCGTGCCCGTGGGCGAGCGCGCCCTCGTAGCCGCCCACGCCGGCGAGGCGCAGCCGCGGGGAGGCGGCGATCGCGTCCGCGACGGCGAGCGCCTCGGGAACGGTCCGTGCGCCGGTGCGCCCTCCGCGGCCGCCGAGCTCGACGAGCACGTCGATCGGGCGGTCGTCGGCCGTGCCCGCCATCGCCGCCTCCAGGGCGGCCACGGCGTCGAGGCTGTCGGCCCAGCAGACGAACTCGAACTCCGGGTGCTCCGCGAGCTCCCGGCGCAGCCAGCCCACCGCGACGGGGTCGACGAGCTCGTTGGCGAGCAGGATCCGCGAGACGCCGACCGAGCGGGCGACCTGCACCTGCCACGGCGTCGCGAGCGTGAGGCCCCACGCGCCGGCGTCGGCGAGCATCCGCCACAGCTGCGGCGACATCGAGGTCTTGCCGTGCGGGGCGAGCTGCAGGCCGGCCGCGGCCGCCCACTCCGCCATCACCCGGGTGTTGTGCTGCACGGCACCCCGGTCGAGCGTGAGCAGCGGCGTCTGGAACGCGCTGAGCCGCGGGCGGCCGGCGAGGAAGGCCTCGCCCGAGGTCCCCCAGCTGCTCGGCGGGAACGACTTGCAGCTCGGATCGATTACGGGCAGGGCCGGGACGGCCATGGGACGTCCTTCCGCGGGCGAGCCGGACACCGCGCTACCCGACCGCCGCGGCCAGCTGCGGGACGAACCGGGCCGCGTTGCCGCCGTAGACCGCCCGGAGCACCTCGTCGGGCAGGTCGACGCCCGAGATGCGCCACCGGCCGCCCGACGACGGCTCCTCGCTGTCGTGCGGGAAGTGCTCGTCCGCGGTCTCGAGGAACCGGAAGTGCCGGCGGTAGACGTCCGCGAGGCCCGGGTCCGTCGAGTAGCCGCCGGCCGTGCCGGGCAGCGTGTCGGTGCCGAAGAGCACGCGGTCGGGGAACCGGACGACGAGGTCGCGGAAGGTGCGCGGCTGCCGGCCGAGCTGCGCGACGCGCGCGGCGATGTCGATGGAGAAGTTCGGGTGCTCCTCGAGCATCCGGCCGACCCAGCCGAGGTTCTCGGCGTAGCAGCCGCCGTGCACCGCGACGAACGTGGTGGCGGGGTGGGCGGCGACCACGCGCTCCATCGCCGCGATGAGCCGCTCGAACCGCGGGAACCGCGGATCCGCGAAGGACCAGTCGGGCCGCTCGAGCAGCTGCTCGTACGCCTCGTTGTGGCCGTCGACGGGCCGGAAGAACGCGACCGGGTCGGCGACGTGCCACCACACCGGGATGCCGGCCTCGGCCGCGGCGTCGAAGAGGGACGCGAGCCGCGGGTCGTCGGGCATCAGCAGCGAGCCGTCGCCGTCCTGGATCTCGAGGCCGAGGTCCTTCCACACCTTCACGCCCGCCGCGCCGGCCGCGGCGGACCGCTGCAGCTCCTCGGCGATCTTCTCGGGCCACCCGGCGCCACCGAGCAGCGACCAGTCGGGGTGGCAGAAGGTCGCGAACCGGCCCGGGTGGGCGCGGTCGAAGCGGTCGAGGTTGGCCTCGAGCTCGTCCCCGGTGCGGCCGTCGAGGTTCACGAAGCCGCGGACGTTCAGCGCCTCCGTCGCCGCCAGCCAGTCGTCGACGTCGCCGAGGAGCCACTCCCCGTCCCGGCCGACCCAGTCGGCCAGCCAGCGGCCGAGGTGGGTGTGGGCGTCGATCGCCGGATAGCGGGCGGCATCCGGCACGTGCTCGTCGGTGACGAGCTCGGTGCGGGGCCGGTACGCCGACAGCGGCAGCTCCGGCGTGGTGCGGGGGTCGGTCATTCGGATCCTCCGGTGGGGCGGGCGCGGGCAGCGGATCAGTAGGTGGCGCGGCCGCCGCTGATGTCGTACACGGCGCCGGTCGAGAAGCTGACCCGGTCGGATGCGAGCCAGGCGACGAGCTCGGCGACCTCGTCGGGGCGCCCGACCCGCTTCATCGGGATGAGGCTCGTGATGTGCTCGAGCACCGCGGGCGCGGTGGCCGCGTTCATCGGGGTGTCGATCACGGCCGGGGCGATCGCGTTCACGAGCACGCCGCTCGTCGCCAGCTCCTTGCCGAGCGACTTCGTCAGCCCGATCACGGCGGCCTTCGTCGCGGAGTAGGCCGCCATGTTCGGGTTGCCCTCCTTGCCGGCGATGCTCGCGAAGTTGACGACCCGTCCCCAGCCGCGCTCCACCATGCCCGGCACGAAGGCCCGGCACAGGTGGAAGGTGCCGTGCACGTTCACGTCGAAGGTCCGCGCCCACTCGCCGTCCTGGATCTCCTGGAACGGCTTGTTCGGGCCGACGATCCCGGCGCTGTTGATGAGGATGTCGATCGCTCCGACGCGCTCGGCCGCCGCGGAGACGGCCGCCGGGTCGGCGATGTCGACGACGAGGTCGGCGCCGTCGGCGACGTCGAGCGTGACGACGCGGACGCCGTCCGCGGCGAGCCGTTCGGCGCTGGCCCGGCCGAGGCCGCTCAGCGCTCCGGTGACGAGGGCGGTTCGTTTCTTGGGTTCGTTTTCTCTGCGTTGGGTCGGTGGGGCGCCGCGCGCGGCGGGATGCGCCGCCGCGCCGGGTGCGGCGCGGCGGCGGAGCGTGCGGTGCGCCGC
>JBQCCU010000350.1:0-5538 GCA_051961935.1 Amnibacterium sp.
GCCAGAAGGCGTTCCGCAACTTCAAGGTGGTGCCGCCCGACACCGGCATCGTCCACCAGGTCAACCTCGAATACCTGGCGCGCGTCGTCTTCGCGGAGGAGCGGCCGACCGAGGGCAGCCCGCGTGCCTACCCCGACACGCTCGTCGGCACCGACTCGCACACCACGATGGTGAACGGCCTCGGGGTGCTCGGCTGGGGCGTCGGCGGCATCGAGGCGGAGGCCGCCATGCTCGGCCAGCCGGTGTCGATGCTCATCCCGAAGGTGGTCGGCTTCAAGCTCACCGGCGCCATCCCCACCGGCGTGACCGCGACGGACGTCGTGCTCACGATCACGCAGATGCTCCGCCGGCACGGCGTCGTCGGCAAGTTCGTCGAGTTCTACGGCGAGGGCGTCGGCGAGGTGCCGCTCGCGAACCGCGCGACGATCGGCAACATGAGCCCCGAGTTCGGCTCGACCGCGGCGATCTTCCCGATCGACGACGTCACGCTCGACTACCTCCGCCTCACGGGCCGTTCCGAGGAGCAGGTCGCCCTCGTCGAGGCGTACTCGAAGCGGCAGTCGCTCTGGCACGACCCGGCGCGCGAGCCCGACTACAGCGAGTACCTCGAGCTCGACCTCGCCACGGTCGTGCCGTCGATCGCCGGCCCGCGCCGCCCGCAGGACCGCATCGAGCTGTCCCACGCGAAGGAGCAGTTCGCGCACGACCTCGGCGACTACGCGACGGCCGGCGGCCACTCGCTCGTCGACGAGGCGGTCGAGGGCACGTTCCCCGCATCCGACCCCATCGGGTTCACCTCGCAGGACGAGCAGACCGCCCACGCGCAGGTCGACGGCGCCAGCTACCAGCACCAGTTCGCCTCGGAGCACGTGAGCCACGCGCCGAGCACCGCGTCGAACCCGGTGAAGGTCGCCACCGCGAGCGGCGAGTTCACCATCGACCACGGCGCCGTCGCGATCGCGGCGATCACCTCCTGCACGAACACGTCGAACCCGTCGGTGATGCTCGCCGCCGGCCTGCTCGCCAAGAAGGCGAGCGAGAAGGGCCTGAAAGCGAAGCCGTGGGTGAAGACCACCCTCGCGCCCGGGTCCAAGGTCGTGACGGACTACTACGAGAAGGCCGGCCTGATGGGGCCGCTGCAGGACCTCGGGTTCTACCTCGTCGGCTACGGCTGCACCACCTGCATCGGCAACTCGGGCCCGCTCGAGGACGAGATCTCCGAGGCGGTGCAGCAGAACGACCTCGCCGTCACCGCGGTGCTCTCCGGCAACCGGAACTTCGAGGGCCGGATCAACCCGGACGTGAAGATGAACTACCTCGCGAGCCCGCCGCTCGTCATCGCCTACGCGCTCGCCGGCAGCATGAACTTCGACTTCGAGACCGACCCGCTCGGCCGCGACGCGGACGGCAACGACGTCTTCCTGAAGGACATCTGGCCCGACGCCTCCGAGGTGCAGGCGACGATCGACTCCTCGATCTCGACGGACATGTTCGAGCACGAGTACGCGAGCGTCTTCGACGGCGACGAGCGGTGGCGGAACCTGCCCACGCCGACCGGCGCCACCTTCGAGTGGAACGACGCCTCGACCTATGTGCGGAAGCCCCCGTACTTCGACGGCATGACGCTCGAGACGACGCCGGTGACCGACATCGCGGGCGCCCGGGTGCTCGCGCGGCTCGGCGACTCGGTGACGACCGACCACATCAGCCCGGCCGGGTCGATCAAGGCGGACAGCCCCGCCGGCCGCTACCTCACCGAGCACGGCGTGGACCGGAAGGACTTCAACTCCTACGGGTCCCGGCGCGGCAACCACGAGGTGATGATCCGCGGCACGTTCGCGAACATCCGGCTGAGGAACCAGCTGCTCGACGGCGTCGAGGGCGGCTACACCCGGGACTTCACGGAGGCGGACGGCCCGCAGGCGTTCATCTACGACGCGGCCGAGCACTACCGCGCGGCCGGGACGCCGCTCGTCGTGCTCGCCGGCAAGGAGTACGGCTCCGGGTCGAGCCGCGACTGGGCCGCGAAGGGCACGAACCTCCTCGGCGTGAAGGCGGTGATCGCGGAGAGCTTCGAGCGCATCCACCGCTCGAACCTCATCGGCATGGGCGTGCTGCCGCTGCAGTTCCCGGCGGGGGAGACGGCCGGCTCGCTCGGCCTCGACGGCACGGAGGAGTTCGCGATCACGGGGGTGACCGCCCTGAACGAGGGCACCACCCCGAAGACCGTGCACGTCGTCGCGACACCGTCGGCGCACTCCCCGGAGGGCAAGCAGCCGGTCGAGTTCGACGCGGTGCTCCGGATCGACACGCCCGGTGAGGCCGACTACTACCGCAACGGCGGGATCCTGCAGTTCGTGCTGCGGTCCCTGGTCGAGGCCTGAGGCCGCGGAAGCACGGAGGTCGGGCGCTCGCGGCACGTGCGGCGAGCGCCTGACCGTACAGTGGGAACGACCATGACCCTGCTCGAGCGCATCCGCGGACCCCGCGACCTCGACCCCCTGAACCGCGAGCAGCTCACCCAGCTCGCGGCGGAGATCCGCGACTTCCTCATCCGGTCCGTGTCGAGGACGGGCGGCCACCTCGGGCCGAACCTCGGTGTGGTGGAGCTGACGATCGCGATCCACCGGGTGTTCGACTCCCCGCACGACGCGATCGTGTTCGACACCGGTCACCAGTCGTACGTGCACAAGCTCCTCACGGGGCGGCAGGACTTCTCCCGGCTGCGGCAGCAGGGCGGCCTCGCCGGCTACCCGAGCCGGGCGGAGAGCGTCCACGACATCGTCGAGAGCTCCCACGCCTCGTCGTCGCTGTCCTGGGCGGACGGCATCTCCCGGGCGTTCCAGGTGACGGGCCAGCGGGACCGGCACGTCGTCGCGGTGGTCGGGGACGGCGCGCTGACCGGCGGCATGACGTGGGAGGCGCTGAACAACATCAGCGACGACAACAACCGCCGCCTCGTCATCGTCGTGAACGACAACGGGCGCTCCTACGCGCCGACGATCGGCGGCCTCGCCCACTACCTGAACGAGGTGCGCACCCGCCGCACCTACCGGAACATGCAGCTCGGGTCGAAGCAGCTGTTCGACCGCTTCGGCCGGCCCGGCCGCGCGCTCTACCGCGGCACCCGGGGTGCGCTGCACGGCTTCCTCGGCCGGTTCGCCTACAACGACCGGATGTACTCGAACCTCGACATCAAGTACCTCGGGCCGATCGACGGTCACGACGAGGCGGCCCTCGAGCAGGCGCTGCAGCAGGCGAAGCACTACGAGCTGCCGGTCCTCGTGCACGTGATCACGCAGAAGGGCCGCGGCTACGCGCCGGCCCGCAACGACGAGGCGGACCGCTTCCACTCCGTCGGCGTCATCGACCCAGAGACGGGGCTCGCCGTCACCGCGAGCGCCAAGGTGGACTGGGCGGACGCGTTCGGCAAGGACCTCGTCGCGCTCGCCGAGCGGGACCCGTCGCTCGTCGGCATCACCGCGGCGATGCTGCGCCCCGTCGGGCTCGCGCCGCTCGCGGAGCGGTTCCCCGACCGGGTGATCGACGTCGGCATCGCGGAGCAGCACGCGGTCACCTCCGCCGCGGGCCTCGCCTTCGGCGGCCTGCACCCCGTCTTCGCCGTCTACGCCACCTTCCTCGGCCGCGCGTTCGACCAGGTGCTGATGGACGTCGCGCTGCACCGCGCCGGCGTCACCTTCGTCCTGCATCGCGCCGGGGTCACCGGCCCGGACGGGGCGAGCCACCACGGCATGTGGGACCTCGCGATGCTGCAGGTCGTGCCGGGCATCCGGATCGCGTCCCCGCGGGACGGCGCGACGCTCGCCGAGGAGCTCGCCGAGGCCGTGGCCGTCACCGACGCCCCCACGGTGCTCCGCCTGCCGAAGGGCCGCGTGCCCGCCGCCATCCCGGCGCTCGAGCGGCTCGAGGACGGCGTCGACGTGCTCGCCCGCGGCGCGCGCGGCGACGTGCTGCTCGTCGCGGTGGGCGTCATGACGCAGCAGGCGCTCGAGGTGGCCGCGCTGCTCGAGGCCGATGGCATCGCCGCGACGGTCGTGGACCCCAGGTGGGCGGTGCCGATCGCGCCGAGCCTCATCGAGCTCTCCGCGCAGCACCGGCTCGTGGTCACGATCGAGGACGGCGTGCGCGTCGGCGGCATCGGCACCCGGCTGCGGCAGGACCTGCGTGCCGCGGGCGTCGACACGGCCTTGAACGAGGTGGGCCTGCCCGACGCGTCCCTGCCGCACGCGGAGCGGTCGGAGATCCTCGCGGAGGCGGGCCTCGCGCCGGCGCAGATCGCGAGGGACATCGTCGACCAGATGCGCGGGGCGAAGCTCCCCGCCGCCCGAGCGGCGGATGCCCGCGTCCGCTGAGCCGCCGGTGCGGTATCCGCGCCCCCTGCGGGCCGGCGACCGGATCGGCGTCACCTCCCCGTCGAGCGGGGTCGGCGTGCGGCACCTCGCGCGGCTCGACGCCGCGGTCTCGCTGCTCTGCGAGCTCGGCTTCGACGTGGAGCTCGGATCGTGCATGGACGGCGCGACGCACGTGAGCGCCCCGGCCGCGGCGCGTGCCGCGGAGCTGCAGCGGATGCTGCTCGACCCGGCCGTCCGCGCGATCGTGCCGCCGTGGGGCGGCGAGACGGCGATCGACCTGCTGCCCCTGCTCGACTTCGACGCGGTCGCCGCGGCCGAGCCGACCTGGCTCGTCGGCTACTCCGACCTCTCGACCCTCATGCTGCCGCTCACGCTGCTCACGGGGACCGCGACCCTGCACGGCGGCAACCTCATGGACACCCCGTACGCGGTGCCGCCGCCGCTGCTGTCCTGGCTCGACGTCGCGACCGGCCGCGCCGGCGGCACGTTCCGGCAGGCGAGCGCGGGCGTGTTCCGCATCGACGAGTGGGACGACTGGACCGCCGAGCCGGCGGTGCGGGAGCACCGGTGGAACGGGGAGGGCACCTGGGTGCGCCTCGATCCGGGGACCGAGCCGGTGGAGGCCCGGGGCCGGCTGCTGGGCGGCTGCATCGAGACGCTCGGGCCGCTGTCCGGGACGCGCTACGCGGACGTCTCACGGCTCCCCGGCCCGCGGATCGTCTACGTCGAGGCCGCGGAGGACCCCGCCTTCACCGTCTGCAGGGCGCTGCACGGCATGCGCCTCGCCGGGTTCTTCGACGACGCGGTCGCCGTGCTGGTGGGCCGGACGAGCGCGCCGGACGCGCCGTCGCTGACCCAGCGGGAGGCGGTCCTGGACGCGCTGCTGCCGCTCGGCGTGCCGCTGATCGGCGAGGTCGACTGCGGCCATGTGCCGCCGCAGGCCGCGCTCGTGAACGGGGCGCTCGGGCGCCTCGTCTTCACCGCCGACCGGGCCTACCTGGAGCAGACCCTGGCCTGACCGCGGGCACCCTCCAGCTGGTGACTTGCCGCTTTCGGCCCTCCAAGGGGGACTTGGAGGGCCGAAAGTGGCAAGTGACCGTCCTCGGGTCAGGCCGTGGTCGTCGCCTGCGACCGACGACGCGCCGCGCCGCGCAGCGGCGGGTGG
>JBQCCU010000351.1:0-2129 GCA_051961935.1 Amnibacterium sp.
CGGGTCGGTGTGGTTGAGGCTCGCCGCCACGAGCGCGTGGCCGCCCTCGTGGTAGGCCGTGATCAGCTTCTCCTGGTCCTTCATGACCCGGCTGCGGCGCTGCGGACCCGCGATCACGCGGTCGACGGCCTCATCGAGCGCGCGGTTGTCGATCAGCTGCGCGTTGCTGCGCGCGGTGAGCAGCGCAGCCTCGTTCAGCACGTTGGCGAGATCAGCACCGGTGAAGCCCGGCGTCTTGCGGGCCAGGACCTCGAGGTCCACCCCCGCGGCGAGCGGCTTGCCCTTCGAGTGCACCTCGAGGATCTTCTGCCGGCCCTTCAGGTCAGGAGCGTCGACCCCGATCTGCCGGTCGAAGCGGCCGGGACGCAGCAGCGCCGGGTCCAGGATGTCGGGTCGGTTGGTCGCCGCGATGAGGATGACGTTCGTCTTGACGTCGAAGCCGTCCATCTCGACGAGCAGCTGGTTGAGGGTCTGCTCGCGCTCGTCGTTCCCGCCGCCGAGGCCGGCGCCGCGGTGGCGGCCGACCGCGTCGATCTCGTCGACGAAGATGATCGCGGGGGCGTTCTGCTTCGCCTGGTCGAACAGGTCGCGGACGCGGGAGGCGCCGACGCCGACGAACATCTCGACGAAGTCGGATCCGGAGATCGAGTAGAACGGCACGCCCGCCTCACCCGCGACCGCGCGGGCGAGCAGCGTCTTGCCGGTGCCAGGAGGGCCGTACAGCAGCACGCCCTTCGGGATGCGGGCGCCGACCGCCTGGAACTTCGCGGGCTCCTTGAGGAAGTCCTTGATCTCGCCGAGCTCCTCGATGGCCTCGTCGGAGCCGGCGACGTCGTCGAAGGTGACCTTCGGCGTCTCCTTCGACACGAGCTTCGCGCGGGACTTGCCGAACTGCATGACGCGGTTCCCGCCGCCCTGCATCCCGGACATGATGAACCAGAAGAAGAGGCCGAGCAGCAGGATCGGCACGAGGAACGTGGCGACCGACAGGAGCCAGGACGGCTGCGGGACCTCGTCGTCGAAGCCCTTCGGCAGCTTGCCCGCCTTGTACGCGCTGTTGATGGCGCTGACGACCTCGGGCCCGCGCGGGGCCACGTAGTAGAACTGCACCTGCTGCCCGACGTTGGGCTGCGGCGAGTCGAGCGTGAGGTCGACGCGCTGGTCGGTGTCCACGATCTTCGCGGACTGCACCTGGCCCTGGCTCAGGTACTTGAGGCCCTGCTCCGTCGAGACCTGGCGGAAGCCGGATCCCGTGAGCAGGCTCGAGCCCACCCACACCACGATGACCGCGATCACGATATAGAGGAGCGGACCGCGGAAGATGCGCTTGAAGTCCATAGTGGGGATAGGGTAACGCCCCGCATTCCGCGCCAGAACGCCTGTTCGCTCTGGGGGGATGCCCCATTTCGGGTTCAGGGGACGCCCATGGCCTACCCCCAGGAAGCGGGGTCTCGCCCCGGGTTCCGGGGGTGGGACCTGGCCCGACTACTCGTAGACGTGCGGCGCGAGCACTGCGATCGCCCGCAGGTTGCGGTAGCGCTCGGCGTAGTCGAGGCCGTATCCCACGACGAACTCGTTCGGGATGTCGAATCCGCGGTACTTCACATCGACCGCGATGCGCTGCGCCTCCGGCTTGCGCAGCAGGGCGCAGACCTCGACGGAGGCGGGACCGCGCGAGCGGAGGTTCGCGACCAGCCAGGAGAGGGTGAGGCCGGAGTCGATGATGTCCTCGACGATGAGCACCCGGCGCCCGGCGAGCTCGGTGTCGAGGTCCTTCAGGATCCGCACGACGCCGGACGAGCGGGTGCTCGAGCCGTAGGAGCTGACCGCCATCCAGTCCATCTCCACGGGGATGGCGAGCTCGCGCGCGAGGTCGGCCATCACCATGACGGCGCCCTTCAGCACGCCGACGAGCAGCAGCGGCCTCGGATCGCCCGCGGCGCGGTCGTCGGCCTCGATCTCGCGGCAGAGCTCCGCGATGCGGCGGGCGATCTCCTCCTCGGTGTGGAGCACACCGGCCAGATCCTGCTCGACGTCGCTCGGCTGCACGCGGCCTCCCCCGGGGTTCAGACGGCGGTGAGCTCGATCCGGCCGCCGGCCCGCACCACCCTAACGCCGGGCAGGTGCAC
>JBQCCU010000352.1:0-6850 GCA_051961935.1 Amnibacterium sp.
TGCTGCTGATCGTCGTCGGCCGCTCGCTCGTGCCGAAGACCGCGCGGCAGGGGGCGCTGCTCGGCGCGACGATCGGCGCCGGGTTCGCCGCGTTCGAGTCCGCCGGGTACGCGTTCAACGCCGCGATCACGGCGCACGGCATCAGCCTCGCGAGCCTGCTCGAGACCGAGGCGGTGCGCGCCCTGCTCACGCCGCTCGGCCACGTGCTCTGGACGGCCGTGTTCGGCGCCGCGCTCTTCGCCGCGGCCCGCGACGGGCGCCGCTACCGCTTCTCGTTCGGCGTCATCGGCACCTTCGTCGCGGTCGCCGTGCTGCACGCGCTCTGGGACTCGATGAGCACGATCGCGGGCATCCTCGCGGTGGTCCTCACCGGCAACGCCATCCCCGCGTTCGAGTACGGCGTGCTCCGCCCCGGCACCGCGGCGGCCGTGCAGGAGCTGTCCACCGCCTTCTACATCGTCGGCCTGGCGGTGCTCTCGGCGATCGGCATCGCGGTGCTCGTCGGGCTCGTCCGCCGCCGCCACCACCGGGACGCGGAGCTGGTCGAGCGGCACTTCGCGGGCGCCGCCTGAGCGGAGCGGCTCAGGCGGGCTGCCGCACGGTCAGCGCCTGCTCGAGCACGTCGACGGCGTGCTCGAGGTCGGCCCGGTCGATGACGATCGGCGGCGCGAACCGCACCGTCTGCCCGTGGGTGTCCTTCGCGAGGACCCCGGCCGCCATCATCCGCTCGCAGACCTGCCTTGCGGTGCCCACAGCCGGATCGACGTCGACACCGGCCCACAGCCCGCGCACGCGCACCGCCGTGACCCCGTGACCCACGAGCGCCGTCAGGCGCCGCTCCAGCACCGCACCGAGCTCCCGCGCACGCCGCTGCGGCTCCCCGGTGGCGAGCATCCGCACGACCTCCCGGCCGACGGCCGCGGCCAGCGGGTTGCCGCCGAAGGTGGAGCCGTGCTCGCCCGGACGCAGCACGCCGAGCACGTCGCGGTCGCCGACCACCGCCGACACCGGGACGATGCCGCCGCCCAGCGCCTTGCCGAGCAGGTAGAGGTCCGGCACGACGCCAACCAGGTCGCAGGCGAAGGTCGCCCCGACGCGCCCGAGGCCGGACTGGATCTCGTCGGCGATGAGCAGCACGCGGTGCTCGTCGCAGAGTCGCCGCACCGCGGGCAGGTAGTCCTCCGGGGGCACGATCACGCCCGCCTCGCCCTGCACGGGTTCGAGCAGCACGGCGACCGTGCTCTCGTCGATGGCGGCCTCGAGCGCCTCGGCGCTGCCGTAGGGCACGATGCGGAAGCCCGGCGTGTACGGCCCGAAGTCGTTCCGCGCCGACGGGTCGTCGCTGAAGGAGATGATCGTGGTGGTGCGGCCGTGGAAGTTGCCGCTCGCGACGATGATCGTCGCCGTGTCGTGTGCGACGCCCTTCACGCGGTAGCCCCAGGCGCGCGCGACCTTGATGCCCGACTCGACGGCCTCCGCACCGGTGTTCATCGGCAGGACCATCTCCTTGCCCGCGAGCGCCGCGAGCTCGGCCGCGAAGGGCTCGAGCTGGTCGTTCTCGAACGCGCGCGACACGAGGGTGACGCGGTCGAGCTGCGCCTTCGCCGCCGCGACGAGGGCGGGGTGCCCGTGCCCGAAGTTGACCGCGGAGTAGGCGGCGAGCAGGTCGAGGTAGCGCTTGCCGTCGACGTCCGTGACCCAGGCGCCGGCGCCGGTCGCCACCTCGACCGGCAGCGGGTGGTAGTTCTGCGCGAGCGCGCTGCCCGGGCGGCTCATCGGTCGATCCGGAGCTCGAGTGTGCAGCACTTCACGCCGCCGCCGCCGCGCAGCAGCTCGGACAGGTCGAGCCCGATGGGGGTGTAGCCCCGCTCGCGGAGGGAGGCCTCGAACCCCTTCGCCTTCTCGGCGATCACGACGTCGCGCCCGTCCGAGATGGAGTTGAGGCCCAGCCACTGGGCGTCGTCGGCCCCCACCTCCACGGCGTCGGGGTAGCGGCGCTGCAGCTCGGCGCGACTCGCCTCGTGGAACGCCTCCGGCAGGTAGGCGATGTTCGCGTCCTCCCCCTCGGGGTCGAGCACGGCGACGGCGGTGTCGAGGTGGTAGAAGCGGTCGTCCACGAGACGGAGCGTGACGACCTCGCGGTCGAACACCCGCCCGATCTCCGCGTGGCTCTCGGGGCTGGTGCGGAACCCGGTGCCGGCGAGGATCACGTCGCCGACGAGCAGGAAGTCGCCCTCGCCCTCGTTGATCTCGCGGGCCTCGTGCACCTCGAAGCCGCGCCGGCGGAACCACTCGGCGTAGGCGGGGCCCTCCGCCTGGCGCTCCGGGTAGGTGAACCGCGCCGTGTACGCCTTGCCGTCGAGGGTGAAGCCGCCGTTCGCGCTGTAGACCATGTCGGGCAGGCCCTCGATCGGGTCGATCAGCTCGACGGTGTGGCCGAGGCGCTCGTAGGTGTCGAGGAGGGACTGCCACTGCCGCAGGGCGAGCGCCGTGTCGGTCGGCAGGTGCGGGTGCATCCACGGGTTGATGCGGTACACGACCGTGAAGTGCTCGGGCCGGCACATCAGGTAGTGCCGCGAGAGCGCGGCGCGGTCGGCGACGGCCGCAGCGGCCGGGGCGGTCTGGGACACGGGAACCCCTTCGGATCAGCGCGGAGCAGGACGGGCCGGACCGGGTCGACGGCCGTTCCAGTGTGCCAGCGGAGGGGGGCAACGAACGGGTTCGTCACGCAGTGTGCGTGCGCCGTCTGGCGTCCCGACGCAACGATCGATAGCGTGGACGCGTGGATTCCATCGACTCCCGCATCCTCGACCTCCTCAAGCGCAACGCCCGCTCCGCCTACGGGGACATCGGAGCCGTCGTGGGCCTGTCCGCGTCCGCGGTCAAGCGCCGCGTGGACCGGCTCCTCGCGGAGGGGGTGATCCGCTCCTTCACGATCCAGGTGGATCCCGCCACCGAGGGCATGAGCACGGAGGCGTGGGTCGAGCTGTTCTGCCGCGGCACCGTCTCCCCCACCGAGCTGCGGCGCATCCTCTCGGCCGTGCCGGAGGTCGTCTACGCCGGGACGGTGACGGGCAGCGCGGACGCGGTGGTGCAGATCCGCAGCCGGGACATCCCGAGCCTCGAGCTCGCGCTGGAGCGGGTGCGCGTCGCGCCGAACGTCGACCACACCCGCAGCGCCATCGTGCTCTCCCGGCTCGTGAACCGCGTGGGGAGCTGAGCGGATGGCCTTCGACGTCGTCGCCTTCCGTTCGCTGTTCCCCTCCCTCGCCTCCGGCATCGCGCACTTCGACGGCCCCGGCGGCACGCAGACGCCGCTGCCCGTCGCGGAGGCGGTGGCGCGGACCCTCGCCGGGCCGCTGTCCAACCGGGGCCGGGCCACGGCGTCGGAGCGGAACGCCGACGAGGCCGTGCTCGGGTTCCGTTCCGCGCTGGCCGACCTCACCGGCGGGGACGCCCGCGGCGTCGTGTTCGGCCGGAGCGCGACGCAGCTCGCCTACGACTTCGCCCGTCACCTCGGGCGGTCGTGGGGCCCGGACGACGAGGTCGTCGTCACCCGGCTCGACCACGACTCGAACGTGCGGCCCTGGATCCAGGCGGCCGAGCGGGCCGGCAGCGCCGTCCGCTGGATCGACTTCGACCCGGAGACGGGGGAGCTGGACCTCCCGGGCGCCCGGGCGGCCATCACCCCCCGCACGCGGCTCGTCGCGGTGACGGGCGCGTCGAACCTGATCGGCACGAAGCCGCCGGTGCGCGCCGTCGCGGACCTCGCCCACGAGGCCGGCGCGCTCGTCTGGGTGGACGGCGTCCACCTCGCCGCCCACGCGTTCCTCGACGTCGCCGCGCTCGGCGCGGACCTCTTCGTCTGCTCGCCGCACAAGTTCCTCGGCCCGCACTGCGCCGCGCTCGTGGCCGATCCGGCGCTCCTCGAGTCGATCGAGATCGAGAAGCTCGCCCCGTCGACGGACGTCGTGCCCGAACGGTTCGAGTACGGCACCCTCCCGTACGAGCTGATGGCCGGGGTCACCGCCGCGGTGGACGTGCTCGCCGGGCTCGCCGGCGCAGAGGGCGCGAGGCGGGAGCGGCTGCGCGCCTCCTTCGCCGCGCTCCACGAGCACGAGGCCCGGTTGCTGGAGCGCCTGGAGGCGGGCCTGCGCGCCCTCGGCCCGGAGGTCGTGCCGCACTCCCGGGCCGCTGACCGCACGCCGACGCAGACGATCACCTTCCGCTCGCGCCGGACGGCCGACGCGGCCCGGTTCCTGACCGCCCGCGGCATCGCGGTCGGCTCGAGCGACTTCTACGCCCTCGAGGCGGCGAAGCGGCTCGGCCTGCCGGAGGGCGCGGGCCTGCGGATGGGCATCGCGCCGTACACGACGGAGGGCGAGGTCGACCGCCTGCTCGCGGGCCTCGCGGACTTCCTGGCCGGCTGAGCTCACCCCTCCCACCAGCCGGCGCACGCCCCTCCCGCGTGTGCTGTCCGTACGGACGACTGAGGCAGGAACAGCGCGAGCAGTCGTCCGTGCGGACAGCAGACCCTGAGGAGCGCGGTTCCACGACGTGCTTCACTCGGCGGATGCGTCCGGTCCTCCGCCTGCTCGACGGGACGTGGGAGCGGGCGATGTCCCGGATCCGAGCCCGCGGCTCGTCGCCACCGCCCGCCTCCTCGACCGTGCAGGCGGGGGTGCCCCGAACGCGATCACGCTGTCGGCGCTCGTGCTGCTCGCCTTCCGGCTGGGAGGGCGTCGTCGCGGGATCGCCACGGGCGTCGTCGCCCTCGCCGCGATCCCGCTCGTCCCGGCCGTCAAGCGCATCGCGGGCCGCGCGCGCCCCGACGAGCAGCTCGTCGCCGTGCCTCCCGGCACATTCCCGTCCGGGCATGCCACGTCGGCGGCGCTGCTGGCGGTCGGGACGGCCCGGCTCGTCCGGCGGCGGGACGCGTGGCCGGTGGCGATCGCCTGGATGGCGGCGATGGACGCGAGCCGGACGCTCCTCCGCGTGCACTGGCTCAGCGACGTGCTCGCCGGCTCGCTGCTCGGCACGTCGCTGGCGCTGCTCGCCGAGGCCCTCGCCGCCTGACCCGTCCGGCTTCGGGACATCCGTCCGGGTTCGCCGCCGTACCGACGTCCCGAAGGCGTGCAGACGGCGGGCGGGGCGTCAGGCCTGCGCGACCTCCAGCCCGTGCGCGGCGGCGACGGCCGCGTTGTGCAGGCGCCCGGCCGCCACGTTCACGCCGGCGGCGAGCGCCGGGTCCGCCGCCGTCGCCGCCTCCCAGCCGTTGTCCGCCAGGGCGAGCACGTAGGGGAGCGTCGCGTTGGTCAGCGCGATCGTGGAGGTCTGCGGCACGGCACCCGGCATGTTGGCCACGCAGTAGAACCGCGAGCCGTGCACCGGGAAGGTCGGCTCGTCGTAGGTGGTCGCGTGCGAGCCCTCGAAGCAGCCGCCCTGGTCGATCGCGATGTCGACGAGCACGCTGCCCGCACGCATGTCCTCGACCATCGCGTCCGTCACGAGCTTCGGTGCGGCGGCCCCCGGGATGAGCACGCTGCCGATCACGAGGTCCGCGTCGCGGAGCCGGGCGGCGATCTCGTAGGGGCTGGAACGCAGGGTCTGCACGCGGCCGCCGAAGCGCGCGTCGAGCGCCTTCAGCTTCGGCAGGCTGATGTCGAAGACCGTGACGTCCGCCTGCATCCCGACGGCGTTGGTCGCGGCGTTCTCGCCCGCGACGCCGCCGCCGAGGATGACGACCTTGCCGCGCGGGGTGCCGGTGACGCCGCCGAGCAGCACGCCGCGCCCGTTGTACGGGCGCATGAGGTGCTCCGCGCCCGCCTGGACCGAGAGCCGCCCGGCGATCTCGCTCATCGGCGCGAGCAGCGGGAGCGAGCGGTCGGCGAGCTGCACCGTCTCGTAGGCGATCGCCGTGGTGCCGGAGGCGAGCAGCGCGTCCGTGAGCGGCCGGTCGGCGGCGAGATGGAGGTAGGTGAAGAGCACCTGGCCGCTGCGCAGGTAGCCGTACTCCGACTCGACGGGCTCCTTCACCTTGAGCAGCAGGTCCGCCGCGGCCCACACCTCGTCGGCGGAGGCGCCGAGCTCCGCGCCCGCCATCTCGTACTCGGCGTCGCTGTAGCCGGATCCCTCCCCCGCGCCCCGCTGGACGAGGACGCGGTGCCCGCGACCCGTGAGCTCGTGCACGCCCGACGGCGTCACGGCCACCCGGTCCTCGTTGTTCTTCACCTCGGTGGGCACGCCGATCAGCACCACGAACCTTCTTCCTCGAGCGATCCGCTCGTCTGCACGACCGGAATACTCCTGTTCTTCGGTTCTCCACCAGAGCGACCGAACATCCACACAGTGGATAAGCCTGTGGACGAATAATCTTCGGCTAGCGTGGGCGCCATGCCGTCTGCGTCGAACGAGGACGCACCCGTCCGGCTCGACGAGGTCGACCGGCGGATCCTCGAGGCGCTGCGCGAGAACGCCCGCATCCCGAACAACCGCTTGGCCGAGCTCGCCGGCGTCGCGCCGTCGACGTGCCTGCAGCGCGTCCGCGCGCTGCAGGACAGCGGCGTCATCCGGCGCTTCACGGTCGACCTGGATCCGCGGCGCCTCGGCTACGGGCTGCACGCGCTCGTGTCGGTGCGCATCACGCCCGGTGCGCGCGGACAGCTCGCCGCGTTCGCCGAGCAGCTGCGCTCCCTGCCGGAGGTGACGCAGTTCTTCTACCTGGCGGGAGCCGCCGACTTCATCGTGCACTTCCAGGCCCGCACCTCGCAGGACCTGCGCGACTTCGTCACCGAGCAGCTGTCCACGAAACCGATCGTCGCGTCGACGAACACGAGCCTGATCTTCGAGC
>JBQCCU010000353.1:0-3495 GCA_051961935.1 Amnibacterium sp.
GCGGTCGCGGGGGGGGGGGGGCCGGCCCGGGGGGGCCGGGCGGCGGCGGGGGGGGCCCCCCCCTGGCGGCCCGCGCCCCCGCCCCCCCGCCCGCGAGGAGGGGGAGGGGCTAGGCGGCGGGGTGGAGGATCACCTTCGTCCAGCCGTCCTCGCGCTTGTCGAAGCGGTCGTAGCCCGTGGGCGCCTCGTCGAGCGACAGCTCCTGGCTCACGATGTCGCCGGGGTGCGCCTTGCCGCGGATGATGAGGTCCCGCAGCCAGCGGTTGTACCGCTTCACCGGGCACTGGCCCGTGCCCATCGTGATGCCCTTCGTGAACAGCTGCCCGAACTCGAAGGGGATGCGGCCCTCCTTCGCCGGCTGCTCCGCGGCCTTCGGGTCCTCCGGCGGGTAGACGCCGACGACGCCGATGCGGCCGGTGGCGCGCACGACGGAGACGAGCCCGTCCAGCACCGACTCCGGGTGCTCCTCGCCCGAGGCGTCGTGCGCCTGGTAGCCGACGGCGTCCACGCCGCAGTCGACGCCGAACCCGTCGGTGGCGTCCATCACGAACTCGGTGACGTCGACCTTCGAGAAGTCGACGGCGGTCGCGCCGAAGCGCTCGGCGAGCGCCAGCCGGTCGGGCTCCTTGTCGATGACGAACACCTGGCTCGCGCCGAGGAGGTCCGCGCTGTGCGCGGCCATCAGCCCGACGGGACCGCCGCCGAAGATCGCCACGGTGCGGCCGGCGGTCACCCCGGCGAGGGTGACCCCGTGGAAGCCGGTCGGGAAGATGTCCGAGAGCATCGTGAAGTCCTTCTCGTGCTCCTCGCCGTCGGGCAGCTCCAGCAGGTTGAAGTCCGCCCACGGCACGCGCAGCAGCTCCGCCTGACCGCCCCAGTAGGGCCCCATCCCCGGATAGCCGTACCCGGCCCCCGGCGTGCCGGAGGGGTTCGCCCTGAGGCAGGCGGAGGTGAAGCCCTCGTTGCAGTTGCGGCACGTGCCGCACGCGAGGTTGAACGGCACGGACACCCGGTCGCCGACCTTGACCCGGTTCACGCCGGAGCCGACCTCCTCGACGATCCCCATGTTCTCGTGACCGAGCACCATGCCGGACTCGAGCGCGTAGCGGCCCTCGTACGGATGCAGGTCGGAGCCGCAGATGTTCGCGGTGGTGATGCGGATGATCGCGTCGAGCGGCTCCTCGATCCGCGGATCCTCGACCTGCTCGACCTGGACCTCGAACGGTCCCTTGAACACGACTGCCTTCATGCGGCGGCTCCTTCCGTCGGCCCGCGCGACGCGGGCACGCGGCCAGTCGACACGGCCGGCCCGTGTGCTGCCGGGACGCGGGCTGCGCATCGCCGACGTCCCGGGTGGCAGGTGCCTGGCAGTCGCTTCCGCCCTTGCGTCCGCCGCGGCCGCTCCTATCGTTCGAGCATGCGAGCGCACCTGCCGCGTCCGCCGTTCACGCAGGAGGCGTGGCGGCGGCGCACCGAGTGGCCGATCACGATCGCGGCCCTGGTCTTCCTCGGCGTCTACGGGTTCAGCGTGCTCGCCGACCTGTCCGGCCGGGCCTGGGAGGTGGCGGAGTGGGTCATGTGGGCCGTCTGGCTCGTCTTCGTCGCCGACTACCTCGTGCTGCTCGCGCTGGCGGAGCGCCGGCTGCACTGGTTCCTCACCCACCTGCCGCAGTTCCTCGTCGTGGTGCTGCCGATGCTGCGGCCCCTCCGCCTGCTGCGGCTGCTCACCCTGTTCACGCTGCTGCGCCGGGCGACGGGCAGCTGGTTCCGTGGTCGCGTCACCGTCTACGTGGTCGGGTCGGCGGCCCTGCTCGTCCTGATCGCCTCCCTCGCCGAGCTCGAGGCGGAGCGGCACGCCGCCGGATCGCAGATCCGCACGTTCCCGGACTCGCTCTGGTGGGCGTTCGAGACCATCACCACCGTCGGCTACGGCGACCGGACCCCGGTGACGATCGAGGGGCGGATGATCGCGGTCGTGCTGATGATCGCGGGCATCGCCCTGCTCGGGGTGATCGCGGCGACGATCGCGTCGTGGCTCGTGCAGCGGGTCGCGGAGGTCGACCGGGCGGCGGAGGCCGCGACCGTCGCCCACGTCGAGGCGCTCGCCGAGGAGATCCGGTCCCTGCGCGCCGAGGTCGCCGCGCTGCGGCCGCCCGTCAGCTCACGTGCACCATCGGGCGACGGCGCACGTCCGGCTCCGTCTCCCGCAGCACCTCCCGGGTGACCGGCGCCACCTCGCCCTCGCCCGAGACGAGGAAGCGGAACATGTTGGAGATGGGGTTGCCCTCGGTCCACTCGAAGTAGATGTGCGGCACCACCCCGGTGATGTTCCGGATCTGCAGCAGCACGACGGCGAGGGTGTTCGGCACGTTGCCGCTCGCGACCTCGAGCACGCGGAAGCCGTGCCGCACGACGCCGTGGACGAGGAGGTCCTCCTCGAAGTCGGACGAGTCGGCCTTCGTGACCTCGAGGAAGATGATCGACGCGCGGTGCGGGATGTTGCTGTCCCGGCGCTCCTCCCGCGCCTTCGCGCGGTACTCCTCCTCGTCGCGCGCGCCCGGCTCGTTCGCCACGAGGTGGATCGCGCCGTAGTCCTCCGCCTCCTTCAGGAACTCGAGCGCGAGCTCGTCGAAGAGCACGCTCGTGGCCCGCACCTGGAAGGAGCGGCGGATGCGGGACGCGATCGACACGACGAGGATCCCGACGATGAACAGCAGCGCGATCCGCAGGCCGTCCGGCCGCTGCACGATGTTCACGACGAGCGTGTAGGCGAGGATCAGCGCGACGAGCGCGAACCCCGCCATCCGGCCCCACTGCCGCTTCCGCCGCGCGGAGAGCGTGACGGCGACCGCGGCGGAGGTGATCAGCACGAGCACGCCGGTCGCGTACGCCCCGCCCTGGCCGTCGACGGAGGCGTTGAACACGAACGTGATCAGGATCGCGAGCAGGGTGAAGACGATCACGAGCGGCCGCACCGCCCGCGCCCAGGCCGGCGCCATCCCGTACCTGGGCAGGTAGCGCGGCACGATGTTCAGCAGGCCGGCCATCGCGGAGGCCCCCGCGAACCAGAGGATCGCGATCGTCGACGCGTCGTAGACGGTGCCGAACACCGGCCCGAGGTGCTGGTGCGCGAGGTAGGCGAGCGCGCGCCCGTTCGCCGCGCCGCCCGGCTGGAACTCCTTCGCGGGGATGAGCAGCGTGGTGACGAGGCTCGAGGTGATGAGGAAGACGCTCATCGTGCAGGCCGCGGTGGTGAGCAGCCGCTTCGCGCCGCGGATCCGCGCCTCCGGCCGCTGCCCCGGCCGGTCGTCCTCGCCGCGGATCTGCGGGATGACCGTGACGCCGGTCTCGAACCCGGAGAGGCCGAGGGCGAGCTGCGGGAAGACGACGAGAGCGACGCCCACCACCCCGAGCGGGCTGCCGCCGCCCTGCGCGAGGAGCCGGGCGCCCCAGTCGCTGAACGCGGCCGGCTGCTGCAGCACGAGCAGGAACCCG
>JBQCCU010000354.1:0-8002 GCA_051961935.1 Amnibacterium sp.
CGGGGCGCGCCGCCAGCTCGGCCAGTCGCGGGAGCGCGGCGGCGACCGGATGCATGCCGTCCAGCCTAGGAGCGCCCGGACGGCCCCTCCCTCCCGTTCCTCACCGTCGGGACCGCGGCGACCGCTTCCGTCCGCAGGCGCCCGGCGGTGCGCGCGGATTCGCGCACGAGCACCCCGGTGCGCGAATCCGGAAGCACCCCGCCCGCCGCCGCGGATGCGCTGCTGCCGGATGTGCGCACTCCTGGCCCGGGTGCGCACAGATGGCGGCACCGGTCGTGCCGCGGAGGACCGGACGCCGCCGCCGACCCGACGGCGGGCCGTCGCACCCCGAACGGGGGTCGCCCGTAGACTCGCGGCCATGCTGAGGACCGGGGGGCGCGCGTCCGGCACGGCACGGTGAGGATCCGTTCCCGGATCGCTGCGGTCGCCGCCCTCACGGCCGCGGTCGTGGGCGGCGCAGCGGTGCCCGCCCACGCGGACACGCCCGCTCCGACGCTCAGCCTCGCCCCGCGCAACGCCGGCGTGATCGGCACGGGTTCGGCGCTCGACCTCGACCTCGCGATCACCAACCGCGGCAGCGGGACGCTGGCGGGCGGCACGATCCGCATCTCGCTCGAGCGGCCGCCGGTCGTCGGCACGGACACCCTGGTGCAGCAGGTCGAGCATCCCGGCACCGTGCTCCAGGGCTACCTCGTCGCCACGACGCCCTCGCCCTCGATCCCGGCCGGCCGTACCGCGCAGCTCCACGTCCGGCTGAGCGCCGCGGTCGTCGACAGCGTCATCGACGACCGCCCCGGGGCGCGGCTCGTCGGGGCCTCGCTCGACGTCGGCGCCCCCGCCGTCCTCGCCTACTCCGCCGTCACCCGCATCCCGAAGGGCTTCACCGGCTCGGTCGGCCTCGGCACGGTCGTGCCGATCACGGCCCCCGCGAACACCACCGGTCTCGTGCCCGCAGAGGAGCTGGGCCTGCTCACGGCGACCGGCGGCGCCTGGCGTACGGCGCTGGAGGCCGCGACCGCCGATCCGAAGGCGACCGTGCTGCTCGACCCGGAGGTGCAGGCCTCCAGCCGGGTGGCCGGCGGAACCGCGCCGGCCTCCGCGACGGACTTCCTCGCGCGGCTCGGCGACCTGCCCAACGAGGTGGTGCGGCTGCCCTATGCCGACGGCGATGTGACCCTGGAACGTGCCGCGGGCGCCGACGCCGTGCTCGCCCCCACCTCGTTCGCGGGCGGCGCGCTCGCCGCTCCCACTCCGGGGGCGACACCGGGCGCGACCGCGAGCCCGTCACCGACGCCGAGCGCATCCCCGTCCCCGGCCACCCGCCCGAGCGACGCCGACCTGCTCCACTGGGCCTACTCGGGTTCCCCGGTCGCGTGGCCGGTGACCGGCACGACGACCACCGCCGACCTGCGCATGATCACCGCGTCCGGCTACCCGGTCACGATGCTCTCCACCGCCGACGTGGCGGATGCGCGCGGCCGCGTCGCCCCGCACGCCCGGATCGGCTCCGCGTCGGTGCTGCTCGCCGACGCCACCGCGTCTCGGCTGCTGGCCGAGGCGGCCTCCGGCAGCGGCGTGAGCCAGGACGCGTCGCTCGCGGAGCTCGTCGACCTGCTGGGCACGGACGCGGTGACCCGGGAGGCGACGACCGTACTCGCGGTCCCGTCGCGCGTCGGCTCGGCCGCGGGCCTCGGACGCGTGCTCCAGGCGCTCGCCTCCAGGTCCTGGATCCAGGGCACCACCCTCGCGGCCATGGCCGGCACGACGGGCGCACCGGCGGTTCGGCTGCACCGCAACGCGGTGCCGGAGGAGCGGGTGACGCCGGCCGCGGCGGCGCTCGGCGCCGAGGGGAAGGTGCGGGAGCTCGGTGCGGCGATCCTCAGCAACCGCGCGGCGCTCATCGGCCCGCAGCGTCTCGCGCTGCTCGGCGTGCTGTCGACGCAGTGGCGATCGCCCCAGACCGGCTACGAGACCGCGGCGAGGGCCGTCACCGCCGGGTTCGTGACCTTCTCGAACCAGGTCAAGATCGACCGGGCGAGCGAGATCAACTACGTCGGCGGCAGCGGCAGCCTGCCCGTCAACGTGACGAACCGGCTCGAGGAGCCCGTCAGGGTCGTGGTCAGCGCCACGTCGAGCAACGGACGCCTGCAGATCCACGGCACGCAGACCATCAACATCCCCGCCGCCACGACCGGCAAGGCCCTGCTGCCCGTGAAGTCGATCAGCAACGGCGACGTCGTCGTCACGGTCACGCTGCGGACGCCGGACGGGCATGTGATCGGCACCCCGGCGCAGCGGCGGATCACCATCAACGCCGGATGGGAGACCGTCGGCGCGGTCGTCTTCGTCGTCGCGCTGCTCGCCCTGTTCGGCACCGGGGTCTACCGGAACGTGCGGCGGGCACGGCGACGTGGGGCGAGGAAGCGGTGAGCGCCCCCGCCGGCCTCGGTCGCGCGAGCGCCATCCTCGCCTCGGGGACGATCGTCTCCCGCGTGCTCGGCTTCGTCCGGGCGACGCTGCTCACCGCCGTGATCGGGCTCACCGGGTACGTGCCCGACGCGTTCAACCAGGCCACCTACGTGCCGAACAGCATCTACGCGCTGATCGGCGGCGGCCTGTTCTCCGCCATCCTCGTGCCCCAGATCGTGCGCGCGAGCACCGGGGAGGACCGGGGCCAGGCGTACGTGAACAAGCTCGTGACGATCGCGATCCTCGGCTTCGCCGTCGTCACCCTGGTCGTCACGGTCGGCGCGCCGGTGCTCATGCCGCTCTTCGTCGGCAACCGCGACGAGCTCCCCATCGCCGTGACCTTCGCGTTCTGGAGCCTCCCGCAGCTCTTCTTCCTCGGCCTCTACTCCGTGCTCGGGGAGGTGCTGAACGCCCGCCGCTCGTTCGGCCCCTACACATGGGCGCCCGTGCTCAACAACGTCGTGGCGATCGCGTCGCTCGGCGTCTTCGTCGCGCTGTTCGGCGCGGTGCACGAAGGGGCGACGGCGGTGGGCCCGTGGGAGGCCGCGGTCGTCGCCGGCGGCTCCACGCTCGGCATCGCGGCGCAGGCCCTCGTCCTCACCCTCGCCTGGCGCCACGCCGGCCTCACGTACCGCCCCGACTTCCGCTGGCGCGGGGTGGGGCTGTCCGCGACGGGCCGCGCGGCGGGCTGGACCCTCGCGATGCTGCTGCTCACCCAGGTGGCGGGCCTCGTCGAGCAGCGCGTCGCGTCGTCCGCAAGTGGCCCGCACAGCGCATCCGTCGCCGCCATGAGCATCGCCTGGCTCATCTTCATGCTGCCGCACTCGATCATCACCGTGTCCCTCGTCACGGTCTTCTACCCCCGGATGAGCGAGCACGCCGCGGCGGAGGACATGCCCGCACTGCGCGGCGACGTCCTCCAGGCGCTCCGCATCGTCCTGCTGCTGCTCACGCTGGCCGACGTGGCGCTCGTCGCGGCCGCCCTGCCCTTCTCGGCCCTGTTCGCGCACTCCTCGAGCGAGGCGGCCGCGCTGGCTCCCGTCCTCATCGCCTACCTCGTCGGGCTGCTGCCCTTCACCGCCCTGTTCGTGCTGCAGCGCACCTTCTACGCCCTCGGCGACACCCGCACCCCCTTCCGTTTCACGGCGATCCAGGTCGTGGTCGTGGTGGCCGGCGTACTGCTCTGCCTCCTCCTGCCCCGTCCCGCCATCGCGGCCGGCATCGCCGCCGTCGTCTCGTTCGGCGGCGTCGTGCAGCTCGCCGTGGCGGCCGTGCTCCTCCGGCGCCGCATCGGCCCGCTCGGCGGCGGCCGCATGGGGGCCTCGCTGATCCGCTTCGCCGTCGCGGGCGCAGCCGGGCTCGCGGTCGGGCTCGGCCTGCTCGGCGTCCTCGGCGGATTCGGCGGGGGCTGGCCGACCGCGAGCCGGATCGGCGGCCTGCTCGCGACGGTGCTCATCGGCCTCGTCGTCGCGGTCGGCTACGTGCTCGTGCTCGCCGCCCTCCGCGCGCCCGAGCTCGGCGCGGCGATCCGCCTGGTCCTGGATCGCCTGCGACCCTCGCGCGCGGAATAGCACCCCCGACCCCCGGGTTGAATGGCTGGAGCGGTCGAACCGCCGAGAGCAAGGAGACAGATCGATGCGTCAGGTCCTCATCATCGGTTCCGGCCCCGCCGGCTACACGGCCGCGCTGTACGCGGCGCGCGCCGAGCTGGCGCCGCTGCTCATCGCGAGCTCGGTCGAGGCCGGCGGCGAGCTGATGAACACGACCGAGGTCGAGAACTTCCCCGGCTTCCCCGAGGGGATCCAGGGCCCCGACCTCATGGACCGGATGATGGAGCAGGCGACGCGGTTCGGCGCCGAGATCCTGCTCGACGACGTCGTCGAGGTGGAGCTCGAGGGCGACGTGAAGCGCGTCCGCACCGGCAGCGGCAAGACGTTCGAGGCGCTGACCGTGATCGT
Organism: Amnibacterium sp.; assembly: GCA_051961935.1. Classification (GTDB taxonomy): domain Bacteria; phylum Actinomycetota; class Actinomycetes; order Actinomycetales; family Microbacteriaceae; genus Amnibacterium. The sequence continues at coordinate 4,428 of JBQCCU010000354.1, forward strand.
CGCCACCGGGTCGGCCTACCGGCGGCTCGGCATCGAGGGCGAGGACCGGCTCTCCGGCCACGGCGTCTCGTGGTGCGCGACCTGCGACGGGTTCTTCTTCCGCCAGAAGACGATCGCGGTCGTCGGCGGCGGCGACTCCGCGATGGAGGAGGCGACGTTCCTCACGCGCTTCGCGGACAAGGTCTACGTCATCCACCGCGGCGACACCCTGCGCGCGTCGAAGATCATGCAGCAGCGCGCGTTCGACAACCCGAAGATCGAGTTCGTCTGGAACTCGACCGTCGCGGAGGTGCTGGGCGGCGACCTCGTCTCCGGCGTGCGTCTCGCGTCCACGGTCGGCGAGCCCGACCGGGAGCTCGCGCTCGACGGCCTCTTCATCGCGATCGGCAACGACCCGCGCACGGACCTGGTGAAGGGCGTGCTCGAGCTGACGGCCGCCGGCACCATCGCCGTCGACGGGCGCTCCTCCCGCACCTCCGTGCCCGGCGTCTTCGCGGCCGGCGACGTCATCGACCCCACCTACCGGCAGGCCGTCACCGCGGCCGCGTCCGGCACCGTCGCGGCGCTCGACGCCGAGCACTACCTGGCCGACCTGCCCGGTGACCTGCTCGCGCAGGCCCTCGGTGAGTCCGCCCCCGGCGAGGCGCCCGCGGCCGGCACCCCGCTCACCCCGTCCGGCCAGCTGGTCTGACGCGGCGTAGGCTGCCGATCCGTCCCTCGAGACCCCTCAAGGAACCACGCCCGCGAGGGCATCGACACGAAACAGGAGAAGAAGCGCGATGCGCGAAGTGACCGACGCGACGTTCGAGAAGGACGTGCTGCAGGCGGAGAAGCCCGTGCTCGTGGATTTCTGGGCCGCGTGGTGCGGTCCCTGCCGCCGGGTCGCCCCGGTGCTCGAGGAGATCGCGAAGGAGCACGGCGACAAGCTCGAGATCGTCAAGCTCAACGTGGACGAGAACCCCGAGACCGCGATGCGGTACCAGGTCACCTCGATCCCCGCGATGAAGCTGTACTCCGGTGGCGAGGTCGTGAAGACCGTCATCGGCGCGAAGCCGAAGCCCGCCATCGAAGCGGACCTCGCCGGCGTCCTCGCCTGACCGCTCCCTGACGCTCCGCCCCGCTCCGGCGGGGTCGCCCCCGGCCCTGCCGTAGGCTCGATCCCGCGTCCCGCCCGTGCGGGACGCGGGAGGCATCGACGCGCGTGACCGATCTGCAGGTACCGGGCGACGACCTGGATCCCTGGCACGGCACCTACGCGGACCGCGCCTCCGGGTTGTCGGTGTCGGAGGTGCGCGCCCTCTTCGCAGTCGCGTCACGGCCCGAGGTCGTGTCCCTCGCGGGCGGCATGCCGTACGTGCGGGCGATCCCGCGCGAGCTGCTCGCCACCGCGATCGACCGGCTGCTCCTCACCGACGCCGCCGCGGCGCTCCAGTACGGGTCGGGTCAGGGCCTGCCGCGGCTCCGGGAGCACATCCTCGAGGTGATGGCGCTCGAGGGCGTCAAGGCGTCGGTGGACGACGTGATCACGACCACCGGCTCGCAGCAGGCGATCGACCTCGTGTCGAAGCTGTTCCTCGACCCCGGCGACGTGGTGGTGGCGGAGGGACCGAGCTACGTCGGCGCGCTCGGCGTCTTCCGGTCGTACCAGGCCGAGATCGTGCACGTGCCGCTCGACGACGAGGGGCTGATCCCCGAGGCCCTCGAGGCGACCATCGCCGAGCTGAAGGCCGCCGGCAAGCGCCTCAAGTTCCTCTACACCGTCCCGAACTTCCACAACCCGGCTGGGGTGACCCTCTCCGCGGAGCGCCGGCCGAGGATCGTCGAGATCTGCCGCCGCGAGGGCCTGCTCATCGTCGAGGACAACCCGTACGGGCTCCTCTGGTTCGACACCCCGCCGCCCCCGCCGCTGCACACGCTGAACCCCGACGGCGTCGTGTACCTCGGCTCGTTCTCGAAGACCTTCGCGCCGGGCTTCCGCGTGGGCTGGGCGGTCGCGCCGCTCGCCATCCGGGAGAAGCTCGTGCTCGCCGCCGAGTCGGCGATCCTGTCGCCGAGCAGCTTCGCGCACCACCTCATCAGCGAGTACTTCGAGCAGGTCGACTGGCACAGCCAGATCGCGCGGTTCCGCGACGTCTACCGGGAGCGGCGGGACGCGATGCTCGAAGCGCTCGCCACCTATCTGCCGAACCTCGACTGGACCGTCCCCGACGGCGGCTTCTACGTCTGGGTGACCCTGCCGCCGGAGCTGCACTCGAAGCAGATGCTGCCGCGGGCCGTCCGCGAGCTCGTCGCCTACACCCCTGGCACCGGCTTCTACGCCGACGGGCAGGGCGGCGGGCAGCTGCGCCTCTCGTTCTGCTACCCGACGCCGGAGGAGATCCGGATCGGGATCCAGCGGCTCGCGTCGGTCGTCGCGGGGGAGCTCGAGCTCGCGAGGGCGTTCGAAGGCACCGGTTCCATCGCTCCGCGCACGCCGGAGCGGGCCGTCAGCAGCCCGCCGCCGGACCTCCGGTAGCGGAAGGAAGGAACGCCTGCATGGCCGAGACCGTGGTGGTGCTCTCCGGCGGGATCTCGCACGAGCGGGACGTCTCGCTGCGCTCCGGACGCCGCATCGCGGACGCGCTGACGCGGCTCGGGTTCGCGGTGCGGATGCTCGACTCCGACTCGCGGCTGCTCCCGTCGCTGCTCGAGCAGCGCCCCGACGTGATCTGGCCCGCGCTCCACGGAGCGAGCGGTGAGGACGGCTCCCTCCGCTCGCTGCTCGACGCCGCCGGCCTCACGTACGTCGGCGCCCGCGGCGACGCCGCGCGGCTCGCCTGGGACAAGCCCACCGCGAAGCGGATCGTCGAGTCCGCGGGAGGCGCGACGCCCGGCTCGGTGACGCTCACGCGCGAGGTGTTCCGGGAGATCGGGGCGCACGCCGCGATCGACACGATCCTCGCCGCGTTCCCGGAGCCGTCGGTGGTGAAGCCGGCCCGTGGCGGCTCGGCGCAGGGCGTCACCGTGGTCGAGGAGCCCGAGCGGCTGCCGCGGGCCATGATGGACGCGTTCACCTACGCCGACGAGGCGTTGATCGAGGCGAAGGTGGTGGGCACCGAGATCGCCGTCGGGGTGATCGAGGGCGAGGACGGCCCGGCGCCGCTGCCCGCGGTCGAGATCGTGCCGCGGTCCGGGGTCTACGGGTTCGACGAGCGGTACACGCCAGGCGCCACCCGCTTCTACACGCCGGCGCGCATCCCGGCGGATGTCGCGGCGGCGGCCGGCGAGCTGGCGGTCCTCGCGCATCGCGCGCTGGGGCTCCGGCACCTGTCCCGCTCCGACATGATCGTCGACGCCGCCGGGCGGCCGTGGTTCCTCGAGGTGAACGTGATGCCCGGCCTCACCGAGACGAGCCTGCTGCCGCAGGCGCTGAAGTCCACCGGCCGGAACGTCGGCGAGGCCTACGCGGCGCTCACCCGCCGCGCCCTCGCCCACTAGCGAGCAGCCCAGCGACTGGCGCGGGGGGAGAATCCCACACGCCCCACAGAGTAGTGGTGAGGCCAAAGGGATAACCTTGGACCAAACAAGGGCGGGGG
>JBQCCU010000355.1:0-2481 GCA_051961935.1 Amnibacterium sp.
GCCGGCCGCGGCGTGCCGTCAGCGCTGCAGGAGGGCGTCCGGCACGTCGCCGGGAGCGACGAGCCCGGACGCTCCGGCGACCGAGCGGGCGCCGACCACCTTCCCGGAGCGGGTGAGGTAGGCCGGCACGTCCTGCGGCACCATGCCGAGCGCGGCGGCCCGGGCGGCGAGGTGCTGCGGCGCGGCGAGCGTCTGCAGCTGCTCGGTCCGCACCACCTGCTACCGGGACAGCTCGGTCGACCGCTCCTGCAGGGCCTGCAGGCGGAACGCGCCGTCGGCGGTGCCGATCGACAGCACGAGCTGGGCCGCGAGGACGCAGCCGACCCCCGCGACGATCAGCGAGGCGCCGAGGACCTTCGGCCGGACCGACGGGCGCGGACGCGCAGCCGGTTCAGCGGCGGCCGGTGCCCGCTCGGGCGCGAGCGGCGGGATCGGCCTGCGGACAGGATCGATCGCGAGTGCAGAGCTCATCAACAGTCCCCCAACTGTTCGGTACTCCAGTGCCGCCCGTGACGGGCGGTGTTCCGGTCATCGCGCGTTCCCCCGAACGCGTGTTGCCGACCGGAGCCGCACGGATGCGGCTCGCGGATTCCTCTCGACCTCCGCAGGGTCCGCCCCGGGGGCTCCCCGGGTCAGCATGCGGAAGGTCGGGGCCGTCTCCTCCGGCTCGACCGGGAGTCCCCGTGGGGCGGTCGAGACCGTGCGGGCGGTGATCGCCCGCTTGACGATGCGGTCCTCGAGCGAATGGTAGGACAGCACCACGATCCGTCCCTGGATTGCCAGCGCGTCCAGCGCGGCGGGGATCGCGCGCTCGAGCACCTCGAGCTCGCGGTTCACCTCGATCCGCAGGGCCTGGAAGACGCGTTTGCCCGGATGGCCGGCGCCTTTCAGCGCCGCGGGCGTCGCCGCGTCGAGCACCGCGACCAGCTCGCCCGAACGGGTGAGCGGCGCGTGGCGGCGCGCCGCGACGATCGCCTTCGCGTAGCGGCCGGCGAGCCGCTCCTCGCCGTACGCGCGGAAGATCCGGGCGAGGTCCGCCTCCGGATACGTCGCGAGCACGTCCGCCGCGGTACGCGGCTCATCGGGATCCATGCGCATGTCGAGCGCGGTGTCGCGGGCGTAGCTGAAGCCGCGGTCGTCGCGGTCGAGCTGCATCGAGGAGACACCGAGGTCGAACAGGACCCCGTCGACGGCGGCGATGCCGAGGCCCTCGAGCACCTCGGGGATGGCGTCGTAGACGGCGTGGACCAGGCGGGCGCGCTCCCCGAACGGCGCGAGGCGCTCGCCGGCGAGGGCGAGGGCCGTGGGATCGCGGTCGATGCCGACGACGGTGAGGCCGGGGAAGCGGGTGAGCATCGCCTCGGTGTGGCCGCCGAGGCCGAGCGTCGCGTCGATCGCGACGGCGCCCTCGTGGCTCAGGGCGGGCGCGAGCATCTCGAGCACGGGGTCGAGGAGGACCGGGACGTGGAGCGGGGTGGTCATGGGCGTCTGCCCCTCGCTCCGGCCCATCCCGCCTGATCCCCATCCGTGTTCCCGACCTGGCACCGGGGAAGTGTGTCAGGGCGGGCTGTGCGTCGCGGTCCTGCCACCGGGGAAGGTGCGTCAGGGCCGCGGCCACGGCTGGGAGTCGGGCGGTACGGGCCTAGAGGATCCCGGGGACCACCTCCCCCGCGGTCTCGGCGAACTCGTCCTCGTGCTCGGCGAGGTAGCGCTCCCAGGCGGCGGCGTCCCAGATCTCGATGCGGTCGCCGACGCCGAGGACGGCGAGGTCGCGCTCGAGCCCCGCGTACGCGCGGAGCGCCGGCGGGATGGTGACGCGGCGCTGCTTGTCGGGCGTCTCGTCGTGCGCACCGGAGAGGAAGACGCGGAGGTAGTTGCGGGCCTCGCGGCTCGTGACCGGCGCCTGCCGGATCCGCTCGTGCATCGACGCGAACTCCGCCGCGCTGAAGACGTAGATGCAGCGCTCCTGCCCGCGCGTGAGCACGACCCCGTCGGCGAGGTCGTCCGCGAACTTGGCCGGCAGGATGATCCGCCCCTTCTCGTCGAGTCTGGGCGCGTAGGTACCGAGGAACACGGCACCCCACCCCCTCACGCGGTGCTGGTCTTATCCCCCACACTACTCCACAGCCCTCCACTCGAGGTACCGCCGGGGACCGATCGCACCCCCGCCCTCCCCCGGTCTGGGGCCACGGGGGCGGCGCGTCGCCGCGGCTCGGCTCGGCTCGGGAGCGATGTGAGCGCTCGAGCGAGGCCGGCGCGGGGAGGGAGGTGGAGGAGCCCGGAACGCGAGAAGCCCCGCTCGACCTGGCGGTCGGCGGGGATTCTCGAAGCGGAGGGGATCAGGCCTGGCGGCGGCGCTCCCAGCGGGCGGCGAGGCGGTCCATGACGGAGCCGCGGCGGGCGGCGCGCGGAGCGCCCGCGAAGCCGCCTCGACGGCGTGGTGTGCCGATCGCGAGCAGCACGCCCGCGAACATGGCGACG
>JBQCCU010000356.1:0-3896 GCA_051961935.1 Amnibacterium sp.
GCCGAACAGGGCGGTCGTCGACTCGGCCGGCTCGTAGTCCACCTGGGTGGAGTCCTCGACGCCGGCGTGGAGCACGAACGGATGGTCGCGGTACGCCGCCGACATGGCCCGCACGCCGGGCGGGGACAGCATCTCGCCCTCGCCGCCCACGACCCGCATGATGCGGCGCAGCCGCTCCCGGTCGACGAGCGCGAGCAGGCCGTGCCCCTCCCCCGTCGGCGTGATGTCGACGTCCGCGCCCTCGGCGGCGTCGCCGTGGTCCTCGAGGAAGCGGTCGACGTGCGCCTTCAGCCGCGGCAGCCGCTCGAGCAGCGCCCGTGGCACCGACACCGCGGCGAAGACCGGCACGAGCCCGCTCATCGACCGCACGGCGATCGGCCAGCCGGTGCCGTCCGGGCGGGTGAGCCGGTCGTAGAAGAAGCCGTCCTCCTCGTGCCACAGCCCGCTGCCCTCCGTCGCGCGCGCGATGAGGGCGAAGAGGTCGAAGAACATGAGCGCCATGTCCTCGAGGGCGGGGTCGTGCTCGGCGAGCACGAGCGCGATCTCGAACATGCTCACGCAGCTGAGCGCCATCCAGCCCGTCGCATCCGCCTGCTCGAGCGTCACGCCGTCGGGCAGCACCGCGCCGCGGTCGAACGGCCCGATGTTGTCCATGCCGAGGAAGCCGCCGCTGAACGTCCCGTTGCCGTCCGGATCGTTGCGCGCGACCCACCAGGTGGAGTTGACGATGAGGCGCTCGAACACCTGCCGCAGCCACGGGAGGTCCGTGCCGCCGTCGCGGCGGAACACGTGGAGCGCCGCCCAGGCGTGCACGGGCGGGTTCACGGCGCCGAAGTCCCACTCGTAGGCGGGCACCTGACCGGTCGGATGCATCCACCCGGCCCCGAGCACCATCGCGAGCTGCTGCTTCGCGAACGCCGCATCGACGTGCGCGAGGGTGACGCAGTGGAACGCGAGGTCCCAGGCCGCGAACCACGGGTACTCCCACGGGTCGGGCATGGAAACCACGGCCTCGGCGTCGAGGTTCTGCCAGCGGTGGTTGCGGCCCTGCCACCGCTCCGGCGGCGGCGCCGGCTGGCCCGGGTCGCCGGTGAGCCAGGTGCGCACCCGGTAGGCGTAGTACTGCTTGCTCCAGAGCATCCCGCCCATGGCGGACCGGATGACGTGCGCCTCCTCCGGCGTGGCGCCGGCGGTGAGCCCGGCGTAGAAGGCGTCCGCCTCGGCCGCGCGGGCGGTCGTCGCGGCCACCCAGGTCGCCTCGAGGTCCGGCGCGGCCGCGCGGGAGAGGCGGAGGCGGATCTCGCGCGTACCGCCCGCCGGCACGTCGAGCACGTGGTGGAGCGCCGCCTTGGTGCCCGTGCGGGCCGGGTTCACCGTGGGGGCGCCCGCCACGACGTGGTCGTTGATGCCGTCCTTCGGGTAGGCCGGCCCCGGCCTCCCCCACAGCCGATCGGTGTTCGTCGCGTTGTCGCAGAACAGCGGCTCCGCATCGCCATCGGTCGCGAGCACCATGGTCCCGAGCTCCTCGTGCCGCGCGACGAGCGCTCCGGCCGGGGAGGCGCTGATCTCCGGCACGGGCACGCCCAGCCGCCAGGTCCACGTGTCGCGGAACCAGAGCGTCGGGAGCACGTGCAGGGTCGCCGCGTCCGGGCCCCGGTTCGTCACCGCGATGCGGAGGCAGAGGTCGTCGACGTCCGCCTTGGCGTAGTCGACCACCACGTCGAAGTACCGGTCCTCGTCGAAGACGCCCGTGTCGAGCAGCTCGTACTCCGGATCGTGCCGTCCGCGCCGGGCGCTCTCCTCGACGAGCTCGGCGTAGGGGAACTCGCGCTGCGGATAGACGTACCGCCAGCGCATCCACGAGTGGGTGGGCGTCGAGTCGACGAACCACCAGTACTCCTTGACGTCCTCACCGTGGTTCCCCTGCGGTCCCGTGAGCCCGAACGCCCGCTCCTTGAGGATCGGGTCCGCGCCGTTCCAGAGCGCGAGCGAGAAGCAGAGCCGCTGTGCGTCGTCCGAGATCCCTGCGAGCCCGTCCTCGTTCCAGCGGTAGGCCCGCGACCGCGCATGGTCGTGGGGGAAGAACGACCAGGCGTCCCCGTCGGCGCTGTAGTCCTCGCGGACCGTCCCCCACGCCCGTTCGCTGAGGTAGGGACCCCAGCGGCGCCACGCGTCGGCGTCGGGGCCGGTCAGTCGTGCGCGTTCGGCGTCCTCGGGCATGGCACTGCTCCCGTCCTTCTCCCCGCCGATCCTGCCGCACCCCGGGCCTCTTCCCAGGGCGGCGCCGAAGGTCGATGATGCGGAGCGTGAGCACGGCCGAGATCGACGCGTACCTCGCGGGCCTGCCCGAGCCGAAGCGGGGCACGCTCGAGGAGGTGCGCCGCCGCATCCGCTCGCTCGTCCCGGCGGCGGATGAGGGCATCTCCTACGCCCTGCCGGCGTTCCTCGTCGACGGCAAGCCCATCGCGGGGCTCGGGGCGTTCGCCTCGCACCTCGCCTACCTGCCGCACAGCGGCTCCGTGCTGCGGCGGCTCGGACCGCTGATCGACGGGTACGAGCACACGCCGGGCTCCCTGCACTTCCCGGTCGACGAGCCGCTGCCGGTCGAGCTGCTGCGGGCGCTCCTCGCCGCCAAGGCCGAGCTGCTCGGCAGGCCCGACGTCGTCGCGCCTGCGGCTACTGGGCGGTGATGATCCCCGCGAGCAGCAGCCCGGCCACGAGGACGGCGACGAGCACGCGGTAGGCGATGAACACCGAGATCGGGTGCTTCGCGACGATGGGGAGCAGCCACGCGATCGAGGCGTAGGCGACGACGAAGCTGACCACGGTGGCGATCGCCGTCGCCCCCCAGCCGACGGTCGAGGAGATGTCCTTCGCGCTGGTCGCCGCCTCGAACCCGCCGGCGGCGAGGAGGGCGGGGATCGCGAGGAAGAAGGAGAACCGCGTCGCGGCCACGCGGTTCAGGCCGCGGAACAGGCCCGCGCTGATCGTCGCGCCGGAGCGGGAGACGCCGGGGACGAGCGCGAAGCACTGCATGACGCCGATCACGATCGCGTCGGTCAGCGTGAGCTGCTCCTCGTTGCGGCGCTTCCGGCCGACGCGCTCGGCGACGAACATCACGATGCTCCAGAGCACGAGCCCCGCGGCGACCACCCAGAGGCTGCGGAGCGCCCCGGTGATGAGGTGCCGGGCGAGCAGGCCGACCATCCCCACCGGCACCGTGCCGATGATCACGTACCAGGCCAGGCGGTAGTCCGGGTCGGCCCGGTGCTCGCGGTTCGCGAGGCCGCGCACCCACGCGGTGATGAGGCGCACGATGTCGCGCCAGAAGTAGACGATCACGGCGATGATGGCGCCCACCTGGATGATGGCGGTGAACGCCGTCACCCCGAGGTCGTCCACCTTCAGGCCGAGCAGCTTCTCGACGATCGTGAGATGCCCGGTGCTCGAGACGGGCAGGAACTCGGTCAGTCCCTCCACCACGCCGAGCAGCACGGCCTGCAGGATGTTCACGTCGTCGACGCCCCTCTCGATGTCGCGGATGTCGGTCCGCCGATCGACGGGCGGAGGGGATGCGTCCGGCCGTCGGCCGTCCCGGACACGGGACGGCGCCTCCCACCTTCGGGCATCGACACGCCGGAGGCACGCGCCCACGCCGGATGGAGCCCCGCACGTTCAGGTGGGATGCGCCCGGACCCCACCCCTCAGTCCGGATCGACCTCGACGGCCTCACCCCGGTGCACGGCCACGAGCACCGCGGCCAGCAGCCGCACCGCCCCGACGGCGACCAGGAGCCCGATCAGGGCACCGGCCACCGGATCGAGCCAGGACAGCGCAGGCGCGAGGATGATCACGACCCCGACGACGGCGACCGCTGCTGCCGTGAGCCCGTCGGC
>JBQCCU010000357.1:0-4308 GCA_051961935.1 Amnibacterium sp.
CCCCCGCGGCCCCCCGGGCCCCCGGGGGGGTTTGCCAGGGGGGGTCAGGGGGGGCCCCCGGCAAGCCCCCACGTGGGGCAACCCGCAGGGTGGGCGTCGCGGGGGTTGCCACTGGTGGTGACCTGGGGCGCCCGGGAAGTCGCCACGAGTGGCAACCCGCATGGGGAGAAGGGGCGCCGTAATCCGGTTCCGAGCCTCCCGTAAACTCGTGGGATGCCCGCGGGTCGACCGTTCACGATCACCACGCCGATCGTCTACCCCTCCGACGTGCCCCACATCGGCCACGGGTACACCGAGGTCGCGGCGGACGTGCTCGCCCGCTGGCACCGTCAGGCGGGCGACGACACCTGGCTGCTCACCGGCACCGACGAGCACGGGCAGAAGATGCTCCGCACCGCGACGGCGAACGACATGGGGCCGCGCGAGTGGGCGGACCGCCTCGTGCAGCAGGCGTGGCTGCCGCTGCTCGAGACGCTCGACATCGCGAACGACGACTTCATCCGCACCACGCAGCCCCGCCACGAGTCGGGGGTCGCCGCGTTCGTGCAGCGCCTCTACGACACCGGGTTCATCGCCGCGGGCGACTACGAGGGCTACTACTGCGTCGGCTGCGAGGAGTACAAGCAGACCTCCGAGCTCGTCCCGGGCGCCGGTCGCTACGAGGGCCAGCTCTGCTGCGCCATCCACTCGATCCCGGTCGAGCTGCTGTCCGAGCGGAACTACTTCTTCCGGATGAGCGAGTTCCAGGACCGCCTGCTGAGGCTCTACGAGGAGCGCCCCGACTTCGTGCAGCCCGAGAGCGCCCGCAACGAGGTCGTCTCCTTCGTGAAGCAGGGGCTCGCCGACCTCTCGATCTCCCGGTCCAGCTTCGACTGGGGCGTGCAGGTGCCGTGGGACGAGCGCCACGTCGTCTACGTCTGGTTCGACGCGCTGCTGAACTACATCACCGCGATCGGCTTCGACGGCGACGAGGCGACCCTGCGCCGCCGCTGGCCGGCCGTGCACCTGGTCGGCAAGGACATCCTCCGGTTCCACGCCGTCATCTGGCCCGCGATGCTGATGGCGGCCGGCCTCGAGGTGCCGCGGCAGGTGTTCGCGCACGGCTGGCTGCTCGTCGGCGGCGAGAAGATGTCGAAGTCGAAGCTCACCGGCATCGCGCCCTCGAGCATCACCGAGGTGTTCGGCTCGGACGCCTTCCGCTACTACTTCCTCCGCGCGATCCCGTTCGGGCAGGACGGCTCGTTCTCGTGGGAGGACCTCGCCGCCCGCTAACAGGCGGAGCTCGCGAACGGATTCGGGAACCTCGCGTCCCGCGTGATCGCGATGATCGGCCGCTACCGCGACGGGGTCGTGCCGGCCGCGGCGGAGCCGACGGAGCGGGACCTCGGCATCCGCGAGGTGGTCCGCGCCGCCGCGATCGAGGCGGACCTCGCGATCGAGCGGATGGCGCCGCACGAGGCGATCGCGGCGATCTGGCGGATCGTCGAGGAGCTGAACGGCTACCTCACGCTCGAGGAGCCGTGGGCGCTCGCGAAGCGGCCGGAGGAGGCGGCCCGCCTCGACTCGGTGCTCGCCACGGCCGCCGAGGGGCTGCGGGCGCTCGCCGTGCTGCTGTCGCCGGTGATGCCGAAGGCCACCGCGAAGCTGTGGGCCGCGCTCGGCGCGGAGGCGGTGCTCGGCGGACTCGTCGACCAGCCCATCCGCTCGGCCGGGGACTGGGGGCAGCTGCCTGCCGGCACCCGCACCGGCGCGCTCGAGCCGCTCTTCCCGCGGATCGAGCAGGAGGTCCTGAGTGCCTGACGGCCCCGCGCCCGACCTGCCCGGCCCCGAGCCGGTGCGTCGCCGGGAGCCGGACCCCTCGCGCCGCGACCTGACGTACCCGCCGCTGCCCGAGGCCCTCCGCGTGCCGGTCTACGACAACCACACCCATCTCAATATCTCCCACGGCTTTGTGGGGCTCTACTGGTGTGTGCTGTTCGTCCGGGCCTCCGCGGTCGGCGTCCGCGGTGTCGTCCAGGTCGGCACCGACGTGGTGACGAGCCGCTGGTCCGCCGAGACCGCCGGGCTGGACCCGCGGATGCTCGCCGCCGTCGCCGTGCATCCGAACGAGACGCCGGAGCTCACGACGAAGGGCGAGATCGAGGACGCCCTCGCCGAGATCGACCGCCTCGCCGGCCTGCCCCGCGTGCGCGCCGTCGGGGAGACCGGGCTCGACTTCTTCCGCACCGACGAGCAGGGCCGGCCGGCGCAGATCGCCGCCTTCGAGGCGCACATCGCGATCGCGAAGGAGCACGGCCTCGCGCTGCAGATCCACGACCGGGACGCGCACACCGAGGTGGTGGACACCCTGCTGCGCGTCGGTGCGCCCGACCGCACGGTCTTCCACTGCTTCTCCGGTGACGCCGCCCTCGCCCGCCTGGCGACGAGCCACGGCTGGTACCTCTCGTTCGCCGGCACGGTGACGTTCAAGAACGCGGAGAACCTCCGTGCCGCGCTCGCCGTCGCGCCCCGCAGCCGCATCCTCGTCGAGACGGACGCCCCGTACCTCGCCCCGGTGCCCGTGCGCGGCCGGCCGAACGCGCCGTACCTCCTGCCGCACACGCTCCGCGCGATGGCGGCCGTGCTCGACACGGATCCGTCGATGCTCGCCGCGCAGATCGCGTCGAACACGGAGGCGGTCTACGGCTCCTGGGACGCCGAGCCGCCGACGCCCTCCACGGCGCCCCGCAGCACCGACACCGCCGACGCCTGACCCCATCCGCGGTTCTGTGGGTGAGGACGCGGTGCAGGTGAGGGGCGCCGGGGTCAGCGGCCCATCGGGGCGCTGACGTCCGGGAGCTCCTCCGCGGCGCCCTGGCCGAGCACCCGATCGAGGTACTCGTTGCGGAACTTGCCGTCCGGGTCGTGGCGCAGCACGAGCCCGCGCTGGTCGCCGAGGCGCGGGTAGGCCGTCGCGAAGCCGGCCGGGTCGACCCGGTTCAGCTTGCCCCAGTGCGGACGGGGCGCGAAGGGGGCGAGCGCCTCCTCGATCGCGGGCAGCAGCGCGAAGACCTCGTCCGGCTCGTTCCGGAACGTGAAGTGGATCGCGAGCGAGTCCCGGCCGGATGCGGGGGAGAGCCAGAGGTCGTCCCCGGTCATCGTCCGCAGCTCCGTCACGACGAGGTGCGGCGCGATCCGGTCACCGAGGGCGCGGACGGCCGCGAGCGCGCGCCCGGCGTCGTCGATCGACACGAAGTACTCGCTCTGGATCTCGTCGCCGGCCGACGGCGGGGTGTCGAGCCGGAAGTGCGGCAGCCCGAAGTGCCACGGCACCACGACACCGCGGCGGGTGAGGTTGTCGGTCACCCCCGGCACGAGCTCGGGCCGCTCCTCCCGGTCGCGGATCGCGCCGTAGTACTCGTCGTCGACCTGCGCGTCCTCGGTGTCGACGCGGCGCTTCACCCACAGCTGCTCGACGTCGTGCTCGACCCAGTTCGTGAACACGCTGATGCTGTACGCGCCGCCGGCGACCTCGCGGAAGGAGCCGAGCAGCGTGTCCCACGACATGCCGCGGTACGTGTCCTGCCGCACGAGGTAGCGCGGCTCGATCGCCAGGGTGACCCGCACGGCGGGACCGAGCATGCCGAGTGCCACGACGGATCCGGCGAGCTCCGGGTCGTCCGCGGTCACGCGTCGGAGCTCGCCGTCGGGCGTGACGAGCTCGAGCCCGCGGACGGCGGTGGAGAGGTTGCCGTTGCCGACGCCCGAGCCGTGGGTGCCGGTCGCGGTCGCGCCCGCCACGGAGATGTGGGGGAGCGAGCCCATGTTGTGCAGCGCGAACCCCGCCTCGTCGAGGGCGGCGGCGAGCACGCCGTACCGGGTGCCGCCCGTGACCGTCGCCGTCCGCGCATCCGCGTCGATCGACACCTCGACCGGCAGCGCCGTCATGTCGACGAGCGTGCCCGGGGTGTCGGCGATGCCGTTGAACGAGTGCCGCGAGCCGAGCGGCCGCACGCGGTCGATGCCCGCGACGATGCGGCGCAGCTCGTCGACGGTCGCAGGCGCCTCGATCCGGGGCGCCGTGTACTCGTAGGTGTTCGACCAGTTCTTCATGCGATCTCCTTCGTGGAGGTGTCCACCCGCGTGACTTGCCACTATCCGCCCTCCAAGGACCGCTTCGAGGGCGGAAAGTGGCAACTCACGACGGGATGGAGGTCCTCAGTAGAGCCGGGCGGCCGTCGCGCGGTACTGGGCCAGGATCTCCGGATGGTGGTCGGGGGCCGGCTCCGCGGTCACGTCGATCGGCCAGTCGGGGCGCGTGCCGGTGAG
>JBQCCU010000358.1:0-2052 GCA_051961935.1 Amnibacterium sp.
CTCACCGGCCCCGGCGCTGCACCGCAGGCGCTCCGCCGCTCCCCGTCCTCCCGTCCGCAGACCCGCCGCGGCGGCGGCCGGCCGGCGCTCTGGGCCGGTGTCGGCGTCACGCTCGTGGTCACCGCGGTCACGGCCGTCGTCCTCGGCGCGGCGTTCCCCACCGGCTCGCTCGCGCAGCGCCTCGCCCACGGCCTCGCGGTGACCTCCACGGTGGCCGGGCATCCCGAGCAGGCCCGCGAGGACGCCGCGACCACGTCGGACAGCAGCCGCGTCGTCCCGGCATCCGCCGCGCCGCACCCCACCCGGAGCCTGCTCGCGGCGTTCGCGACTCCTCGTCCCGCCCACGCCGGCCCCGCTCGGACCGCCCATCCGGCCGCGTCGCCGGGCGCCTCGGCCGGTGGTCGCCCGTAGGGCGCCGCGCACGCGTCCACCCGGCCGACCGCATCCGCGAGGCCGGCCCTGCCCATCGCGCCGCCCGCGCCGCCTGCCCCGGGCGGCGCCGGGCTCCCTGCCGGCAGCTGGAACCTCGCGTGGAGCGACGAGTTCGCCGGCTCGTCCCTCTCCGCGAGCCGCTGGACGACGCTGAACGACTCGACCTTCGGCGACGGCAACCAGCAGCTCGAGTGCGAGCTCGCCCGCAACGTGTCGGTGAGTGGCGGCGTGCTCACGCTGGCGGCGCGGCACGAGGCCACGCCCGTGACGTGCGGCTCGCACGACTCGCGGTTCCCGAACGGCCGCAGCTACTCGGGCGCGACGATCGAGACGCGCGGCAAGGAGGACTTCACCTACGGGTACTTCGAGATCCGGGCGAAGCTGCCGATGGCGCCGGGCGCCTCGAAGGGCCTCTGGCCGGCGTTCTGGCTGCGCCCCGACGACGGCGGTGCGGGGGAGATGGACGTGCTCGAGACGGTCGGCACCCCCGCGGGCGCGCCGGACGCGGTGCACCAGACGATCCACGACGCCTACGGCAGCGCGAACCCGCAGCAGGAGCACACCGTCTCCTACCCGACGGGCACGCTCTCATCCGGGTACCACACGTACGGGCTCGACTGGGAGCGCGGCTCCATCCGCTGGTACATCGACGGCAAGCTCACCTACAGCCGGACCACGCAGACCACCACCTGGATGTCGGCGGACTTCTCGCGGCCGTACTTCCTGCGCCTGAACTTCGCGGTGGGCGGCTCGTGGCCCGGCTCGCCCGACGGCGCGACCGCGTTCCCGGCCTCGTACGACATCGACTGGGTGCGCGTCTACCAGCACTGAGCCCTCCCAACCGGGAGTTGCCACTTTCTGCGGCTTTGGGCGCTCCAGACCCGCACAAAGTGGCAACCCCCGGCGGGGAGGGGAGGCGCGGCTGCGAGCGGCCCGAAGCGGGCCCGAGTGACCACTCAACCTTCAACCTCAAGTCGACGTGTCTTCGGCGCGCCTCCCACAACACGCCGCGAGATGTGCGACGACACGCCGAAACCCCCTCGATAGCGTTCTTGCTGCAACCCACTCGAGTCGTCGTGCCCGCATGCGCGGACGGCGGAAGGCCAGGACGGCATGGACACCCCCACGCGGAACGCGAACACCTCCAGCCCCATCGACGAGCGTCCCCGCGGACGTCACCGGGCCGACCCCGAGGCCCATCCGAGCGGCCCGATCCCCGTCGCGCGCGACCTGCGGCCGCCGCACCCGAGCGGCCCGATCGCCCTCGTCGGTGCGCCGCCGCTCGCCGAGCTGCCGAAGGACCTGTCGGACGAGCAGCTGCGCGAGTTCCTCGCGGCGGCGAGGGCGCTGCGGCGCACGGGGCCGATCCCCGTGGTGCCGCAGCAGGCGCCGGCCGACCCCGAGGCCGAGCACGCGATCCGCCAGTTCACGCGGCCCATCGACCTGCCGGTGCCGGCCCCCGTCCGGACCGCCCCCGCCCAGCCGGCCCGGGCGGAGCGCGCCGCGTCGCCGGCGCCCGCCGCGCCCGCGGATGCGGTCCGGGCCGCGCTTCCGGAACCGGCCGCGCGCCCGGAGCGGGCGCGGCTTCCGGAGCCGTCCGCGCTTCCGGAGCCGTCCTTC
>JBQCCU010000359.1:0-2319 GCA_051961935.1 Amnibacterium sp.
CGGAGGCGAGGCGGCTGCTGTCCGGGCGGCGGTACTGAGCCGGGTTCACGACCCCGTCCGGATCGGGGACCGCCGGTAGCCTTGAGGACGGCGGAAGGCGGCGGCACGTGAGTGATCCATCGGAGCAGTCGGCGCCCGCGCTGCTCGCCGGCAGCACGGCGGATGCGGTCGCGCTGGTCCCCGTCGAACCGGGCCGGATCGTCTCGCGCCGGCTGCTCAAGGCGCCGGGCCTCAGCGTCGTGCGGATGTCGCTCGACGACGCGCAGGGGCTCGATCCGCACCAGGCCCAGGTGCCCCTGCTGATCCAGGTGGTCGAGGGCGAGCTCGACGCCACCGCGGGCGACTGGTCCGGACGCCTGACGGGCGGCGCCACCCTCTACGTGCCGCCCCGGATACCGCACTCCCTCCGCGCCGTCGGGCCCGCCCACGTCCTGCTCCTGTCCCTGCACGGGAGCCCGGCCCCGCAGCCGTGACCGGGCGGCCCGCGCTCGGCGCCTCCCCGCTCGGCGCCTACCTGCTCGGTGTCGCCTGCATCGTGGCGGGCGGCCTCGTCGCGGCGGTGAGCTCGCCGCTGCACCTGGCCACCGGCCCGTGGGCCGCCGCGTACCTCGTGCTCGTGTGCGGATGCGCCCAGTGCCTGTTCGTCGTCGCGCGGCAGCCGCTCGGGCTGCCCACCCGCTCGCCGAGGGGCTTCGCCCTGCAGTTCGGGTGCTGGAACGTCGGCAACGCCGCGGTGCTCGCCGGCACGCTGCTCCGCGTGCCCGCGCTCGTCGACGTCGGCGGCGCGCTGCTCGTGATCACGCTCGCGATCGAGCTGTGGCAGGCCCGCGCGCGCTCGACCTTCCACCCGGTGCTGCTCTGGGCCTACCGCCTCGTGCTCGCGGCGCTCCTGGTGAGCATCCCGGTCGGGCTGGTGCTGGCCACGGTGCGTGCCGCCGCGTGAGCCGGCCGACGAGGGCCCCTACGCTCGAGGGGACGGAGGGGGAACCGTGACGGAACCGCGGGCGCGCATCTCATGACCGAGCATCACCACGAGGTACGGCCCTGGTCGCGGCAGGCGCTGGAGCACGGCGGCTTCGTCGGCTTCGTGCCGTTCGCCGACCTGGTGGCGAGCGAGGTGCCGGCCGCGCCGGGCGTCTACGCCGTGCTCCGCGTCTCGCACGAGCCGCCACGGTTCGCCGAGACGAGCGCCGCGGGACGCTTCAAGGGCAAGGACCCCTCAGTCGCGCCCGACGTGCTCGCTGCCAAGTGGGTCGAGGGCCCCGAGGTGATCTACGTCGGCAAGGCGACGCCCGGATCCGCCGGACGTCGGGGTCTGCAGAAGCGCCTCGACGAGTACCGGCGCTTCGGCGCGGGCGAGCCGATCGGCCACTGGGGCGGCCGCTACGTGTGGCAGCTCGAGGACAGGGACCGGCTGCTCGTCGCCTGGAACGCGACGCACGAGGACGCGGCGACCGTCGAGTCGCGGATGCTCGGCGACTTCGTCGACCGCTACGGCCGACTGCCGTTCGCCAACCTGCGGCGATAGCCCGAGGGGCCCTGCTCAGAACGGGCAGTCGTCCGCCTCGAGGCCGGCCCCCTGCGTGCGGACCCGGAGCGCCGGCCGCACGACGCGCACCGCTCCCCACCGCGATCGCCAGATGGTGCTGCCGTCCTCGCCGGGTGTCACCCGCCAATGGCCGCCCTCGTCCTTCATCTGGTGCGAGGGGCGGCAGAGCGGCTGCAGGTTCGTATGCCGGGTGCGGCCGTCGTGCTCGACCCGCGTGATGTGGTCGAGGTCGGCGCGGTGCGCTGGGAGGCCGCAGTCGTCGCCGACGCAGCTCGGTGTTCGCACGTGGATGAGCTGCTTCAGTCCGCTCGGGATGAACCGCTCCTTCGAGTCGATCGCCAGCACCGTGTCGTAGACGGGGTCGTCGACCACCCGGGTCCAGGTGCGGGCGTGCTGGATGATCCCTCGCGCGACCTCGGCGTCGATCGTGCCCATCCCGGCGAGCTCGGCCGGCCGGTCCGAGGCGCCGGTGGCGGTCTCGGCCGGGACGATGACGAGCACGCTCGCCTCCACGGCCTTCCGGTGGGGCACCCGCAGGTCGCCGAGCCGCTCCATCGGGTAGGACGGGTCGCTCATCTCCGGCGCGTCGACGGCTGATCCGTGCAGGATCAAGTCGATCACGATGTCGACCATCAGCTGCCCCAGACTGCGGCACTCGCCCTCGCGCCCGTGCGCCTTGACCGCGGCCTGTCGGACCGCGTCGTACGCGGCCGCCACGTCCGTCGCATCCGTGCTGATCGTGAGAGCGGCCTGACCGTCCATGGTGGGAC
>JBQCCU010000360.1:0-7801 GCA_051961935.1 Amnibacterium sp.
GGCCTCACGGAGCGGCTCTTCGTCTCGGCGGGGGAGCGCGCGCGCGCCCCGCGCATCGAGGAGGGGCTAGAGCAGGTCGAGGCGGGGCTGCTGCAGCGCGTCACCTTCGACGACGCGTTCGCGGACGTCACCTCCCGCTACCTGCTCGCCGCGGGCGGCAAGCGGGTGCGGCCGCTGCTGACGCTGCTCACCGCGCAGCTCGGCGACGGCATCACCCCCCAGGTGCTCCTCGCGGCCGAGGCGGTGGAGATCACGCATCTCGCCTCGCTGTACCACGACGACGTCATGGACGAGGCCGAGCAGCGGCGCGGGGTGCCGAGCGCGCAGACGGTCTGGGGCAACTCGGTCGCGATCCTGACCGGTGACCTGCTGTTCGCCCGGGCGAGCAAGCTCATCGCCTCGATCGACGAGTCGTCGGCGATCTCGCAGACCGAGACGTTCGAGCGGCTCGTGCTCGGCCAGCTGCACGAGACCATCGGCCCGCAGCCCGGGCAGGACGCCGTCGACCACTACCTGCAGGTGCTCCGCGACAAGACCGGCGCGCTGATCGCCGCGGCGGCGGAGTGGGGTGCCACGTTCGGCCACGCGCCAGAGGCGCTGCGGCGGCCGCTCGCGCTGTTCGGCGAGCGGATCGGTGTGGCCTTCCAGCTCATCGACGACGTCATCGACCTCGCGCCGCAGGAGGCGCAGACCGGCAAGAGCGCCGGGACCGACCTGAAGGCCGGTGTGCCGACGCTGCCGCTGCTCTACCTGCGCCGGCGGGCGCTCACCGATCCGTCGGACGGCGCGCTGCTCCTGCGGATCGACGCCGCCATCGAGGCGGATGACGACGCGGCGATGGAGACGGCGATCGCCGAGCTCCGCGAGAACGACGTCACCGCGGAGACGACGCGGGAGGCCCATCGCTGGGCGGCGGACGCCGTCGGCGCGCTGGACCCGCTGCCGGAGGGCGCCGTGAAGCGGGCGCTCATCCGCTTCGCCGACCTGCTCGTCGACCGCTCCAGCTGACCGCGGCGAACCCGTCGCCGCCGTCCTCCGAAAGGAAGCTCGTGACCACGCTCCGCCTCGCCATCGTCGGTGCGGGACCCGCCGGGATCTACGCCGCCGACATCGCGAAGAAGGCCGACCGCGGCTTCGACGTGTCGATCGACCTCTTCGAGCGGCTCCCCGCCCCGTACGGCCTGGTCCGGTACGGCGTCGCCCCCGACCATCCGCGCATCAAGGGGATCATCGGGGCGCTCCGCGAGGTGCTCGACGGCGGTGCGGTACGGCTGTTCGCCAACGTCGACTACGGCACCGACATCACCCTCGACGACCTGCGGCAGCACTACCACGCGGTGATCTTCGCGACAGGCGCGATCGGGGATGCGGACCTCGACATCCCCGGCATCGAGCTGCCCGGGTCGTACGGCGCGGCCGACTTCGTGAGCTGGTACGACGGGCACCCCGACGTGCCGCGCGACTGGCCGTTCGAGGCCCGCGAGGTCGCGGTGATCGGCAACGGCAACGTCGCGCTCGACGTCGCCCGGATGCTCGTGAAGCACGTCGAGGACCTGATGCCGACCGAGGTGCCGGCGAACGTCGCGGCCGGCCTCGCGGCCTCGCCCGTCACCGACGTGCACGTGCTGGGCCGCCGCGGACCCGCGAACGTGAAGTTCACGCCGCTCGAGCTGCGCGAGCTCGGCGAGGTGCGCGACGTCGACATGGTCGTCCACGACGAGGACTTCGACTACGACGAGGCCGCCAAGCGGGCGATCGCCACGAACAAGCAGGTGCTCGTCATCGACCGGGTGCTGCAGGGCTGGCGCAAGCGGGAGACCGGATCCGCGAGCCGCCGCCTCCACTTCCACTGGTGGGCGCGGCCCGTGGAGGTGCTCGGCACCGACCACGTGACGGGCATCCGCTGGGAGCGCACCGAGCCGGACGGGATGGGGGGCGCGCGCGGCACGGGCGAGTTCCGCACGCAGGAGGTGCAGGCGGTCTACCGGGCGGTCGGGTACTTCGGCTCGCCGCTGCCCGGCATCCCGTTCGACGCCGCGCACGGCGTCATCCCGAACCACGAGGGCCAGGTGCTCGCCGACGACGGCGCGCTGATGCCCGGCGTCTACGCCACCGGGTGGATCAAGCGCGGGCCGATCGGGCTCATCGGGCACACGAAGTCCGACGCGATGGAGACCGTCGACCACGTGCTCCGCGACAGCGGCCAGTGGTGGTCGCCGGCACGGCCGGACGAGGCGTCGGTCGTGGAGCTGCTCGAGTCGCGCGGCGTGCGGTTCACCACCGTCGAGGGCTGGCACCTGCTCGACGCGCACGAGATCGCGCTTGGCGCCCCCGAAGGTCGCGCCCGCATCAAGGTGGTGCCGCGCGACGAGATGCTCGCCGCGTCGCTGGGCGACCCGGTCGCCTGACAGCGCGTCGGCTCGCCCGACTCCGGTGACTTGCCACTTCTCGCCCTCTGAACCGTTTCAGAAGGGCGAGAAGTGGCATGTCACCGCTGCGGAGCGGGGTCAGATCGCGACGGTGTCGTTCGTGTCGGCCTCCTCGGACTGCCGCTCGTAGACGTAGCCGGTCGCCGCGTCGCCGCCGGCGAGCACCCAGCGGCCGGGGAAGTCGACGTGCGGGTTCTCGAGGATGCGCGGTGCGTCCGCGGTGCCGGGCGCGACGTCGATGTCGTGCGTCTCGATCTCGTCGTGGAACGTGTCCGTCTTGAACGAGACACGGATGCTGCGTGAGGCCATGCCCGGACCGTACTGCTCGCGGGGCGCCGCGGTACAGCAGTCCTTCGGCCCGAACTCAGCGGAGGGTGTCGAGCGCCGAGCGCAGCAGGTCCGCGAGCGTCTCCGGGAAGATCCGCTCCTCCGACGCGGCGATCTCCGCGAGGGTCCACCACCGCATGCCCGCGGTCGAACGGTGCTCGAGGTCGGTGAGGGCGGTGCCGACCGGCTCGAAGTGCGGCACGCGCGCGGTGAAGAAGTCCTCGGTCTGCTCGACGACCACCCCGTCGAACGGGAAGACCGTCGTGCGGTGCCACACCGGGCCCGCGACCGCCGTCAGCACGTGGCCGGTCTCCTCCCACACCTCCCGGATCGCCGCCTCGGCCGGGTCCTCGCCCGCCTCGCGGCCCCCGCCCGGCGTGATCCACCAGGTGCCGAGCTCGGGCGCGGCCGGGTCGAGGCCCTCGATGAGCAGGATGCGGTCGGCCTCGTCGACGAGGAGCACGCGCGCCGCCGTGCGGACGAGCCGCTCCCCGCTCATCCGCGTCCCTCGAGGAACGCGATCGCCCGCTCCCGGAAGTCGCGGGACGTGGGGGCGTTGAAGTGGTCGCGGCCGGGGATCGGGAAGAACACGGCGCCCGGGGTCGCCGCGGCCAGCCGCTCCGACGCCTCGAGGATGCGGTCCTCCGTGCCGGTCGCGAACAGCACGGGCACGTGCGGCGGGTTCGCGGGGTCCGGCTGCTCGCCGCCGCGCATTCCCTCGACCAGGGCGATCAGGGCGGCGAGGTCGTTGCCGGGGATGCCGCTCGCCATGCGGAGGTAGGCCTCCGTGAGACGGTCGCCGACCGGGCTGCCGTCGGCGACGAACGCGCGCGCCGCGTCGACGCGGAAGCGGGTGAGCGGGTCCCCGTCGGGGATGCCGCCGAACACGGCCCGGTCGATGAGGTGGGGCGCCTCGAGCGCCGTGTGCCAGCCGACGCGGGCGCCGAGCGAGTAGCCGACGAAGGCGACGTCGGCGGCGAGGTAGGTGTCGAGCACCGCCTGCACGTCGGCGACGAGGATCGCCATCGAGTAGGCGTCCGGGTCGTGCGGCTTGTCGCTGCGCCCGTGGCCCCGCTGGTCGAACGACAGGATCCGGCGCCCGGCCCGCGCCAGCTCCCGGACCCAGCCGGTGGCGTACCAGTTCGCGGAGGCCGAGGAGGCGAAGCCGTGCACCGCGAGCACGACCGGCCCGTCGGGGTCACCGCTGTCGTAGGTGGCGAGCCGCACGCCGTCGGGGGCGACCACGAACCGCGGTTCCGGTGCCCGGGCCACTGCGACCATCGGCGGCCTCCTTCCCTTCGGACAGCCTGCCGCATCCGCTACTGGAGGCCGGCGGTGAGGCGTGCGACGTTGTCGAGCACCGCGGTGCGCAGCGGGCGACCCTGCCACTCCTCGAGGGTGAGGCGACGACTGGCCCGCCGGTACCCCTCCTGGATCTGGCGCAGGTCGTTCACGAACTGCCGCCCCCGCACCATCATCGACACCTCGAGGTTCAGCGAGAACGAGCGCATGTCGAGGTTGCTGGAGCCGACCACCGCCACGTCGTCGTCGATCGTGAAGTGCTTCGCGTGCAGGATCGTCGGCTTCGCGTAGAGCCAGATGGTGACGCCGGCCTTCAGCAGCTCCTCGTAGTAGGACCGCTGCGCGTGGAAGACGAGGGCCTGGTCGCCGATCTCGGAGACGAAGAGCTCGACGTCCACCCCGCGCTCCGCGGCGGTCGTGACCGCGTAGAGCATCGAGTCGTCGGGGACGAAGTAGGGGCTCGTGAGCACGATCTTCTGCTGCGCGGCGTAGATGAGACCGTTGAAGAGGCGGAGGTTGTTCTCGCCCTCGAAGCCGGGGCCGCTCGGCACGAGCTGGCAGTCGAGGTCCTCGTCGCCGACCGGGGCGACGGACTGCCGGCCCTCCCGGGCGAGGAGCTCATCCGTCTCCGAGTACCAGTCGCTCAGGAAGATGGCGTTCAGGGCCGCGACCGTCGGCCCCTCGAGCCGGACCATCAGGTCCTTCCACTTGAGGCCGCGGCGCCGGTTCGTCCACCGGTCGTAGGTGCGATCGATCATGTTCTGCGAGCCCATGAAGCCCACCCGGCGGTCGACGACGAGCACCTTGCGGTGGTTGCGCTGGTCCGGCCGCTGGTAGCGGCCGCGGAACGGCTGCACCGGGAGCATCGGATGCCACTCGGCCCCGATCGTGGTGAGGCGCCGCTTCGTGCGCCGGTAGCCGCGGACGCGCAGCGAGGCGATGTGGTCGAAGAGCACGCGCACCGTCACCCCGCGCCGCGCGGCCGCCTCGAGCGCGTCGAAGAACGGTGCGGTCGTCGGGTCGAGGGAGAGGATGTAGAACTCGAGGTGCACGAAGTCCTCGGCCGTCTCCACCGCCGCGGTCATCTCCGCGATCGACCGGTCGTACTCGCCGAACAGGCGTGCGGTGTTGCCGCTCAGCAGCGGCATCGCGCCGAGGCTGCGGTTGAGCGCGGCCAGGGATGCGAACCACTGCGGCCACAGGTCGTTCGGGATCGCCTCCTCGATGCCCTCGGTCGCGTTCATGATGTAGCGGTTGATCGTCTGCTGCTTCTCGCGCCGGCGCTTCGGGAGCTTCGAGCTGCCGAACAGCAGGAAGACGAGCACCCCGAGGTACGGGAGGAAGAAGATCGCGAGCAGCCACGCCATCGCGGTGGCGGGGCGGCGGTTCTTGGGGACGAACACGACCGCGAGCACCCGGATCGTGAGATCGAGGGCGAAGAGCCCGATCGTGATCGCCAGGGAGAGGCTGGCAGGCACGGCCGGAGTCTACGGAGCCGCCCCATCCGCCCTCTCGCCCTAGAACGGGGCGTCCCGCCGCCCTCCCTGAGCTCGCCGCCGCGTCAGCGGAAGTTGATGAACTGCAGATCGAGGTCCAGGTCGGCGTTCTTCAGCAGCGCGATGGTGGCCTGCAGGTCGTCGCGGCTCTTCGACTGCACGCGGAGCTCATCGCCCTGGATCTGGCTCTTCACGCTCTTCGGCCCCTCGTCGCGGATGAGCTTCGAGATCTTCTTCGCGTGCTCGCTGTCGATCCCGTTCTTCAGCTTCGCCTCGAGCCGGTACTCCTTGCCGCTCGCGAACGGCTCCCCGGCGTCGAGGCTCTTCAGGGAGATGCCGCGCTTGATGAGCTTCGACTGCACGACGTCGAGCACGGCGCGGACCCGCTCCTCGCTCGAGGCCTTGAGCGTGATCGTCTCGCCCTTGAAATCGATCTCGGCGCCGACGCCCTTGAAGTCGTACCGCTGGTCGACCTCCTTGCGCGCCTGGTTGACGGCGTTCTCGGCCTCCATGGAGTCGACCTTGCTGACCACGTCGAACGAGGAATCGGCCATGGCCAGCAGTGTAGGCCGGGGCCTCGCGGCGCTCCCGAGCACCGTATGGACTGCCGAGCAGCCTGCAGCGTGCTCGCGAGTCCGTAGGGTGCTCGCGAGCGCGGCGACGCCGAGACCGCTTCGTGATTTCGTCCGGCCCCGTCGCGCCGGTATCCTGACTGCTGCGCCTCGGGCCAGCCTGCATCAGGCTGGCCCGAGCAGCCAGGCGGGTTACCCAAGCGGCCAAAGGGATCTGACTGTAAATCAGCCGTCTTCGACTTCGGGGGTTCGAATCCCTCACCCGCCACGCCGCATGATCCAGGGCACCACGCCCGATCCGACGCCCTTCCCGGAAGACGGGGAGGGCGTCGTCGCGTTCCGGGCGGCCCGGTGCAGCGCGATACGGCCCGCCCGATTCGCGGCGCCCCGCTCCGGCATGTGATCCTTCGAGCATCACGAGCGAAGGAGACCGACGGATGGCGAGCAGCCCCTCAAGCTGGAACGACCAGGTCATCGCGGAGTTCCGGGCCAACGGCGGCACGGTGGAGCGGTTCGGGCGGAACTTGGTGCTCATCCACCACACCGGGGCGAAGTCGGGCGTCGAGCGGATCGCGCCCGCCCGGGCCATCCGGGAGGACGCCGACTCCTGGCTCGTCGCCGCGTCGAAGGCGGGCGCGCCGGATAACCCCGGCTGGTACCACAACCTGCTCGCGAACCCGGACGTGCGGATCGAGACGCCGGACGACGGGATCGTGCCGGTCCGTGCGGAGGCGCTGCAGGGCGCCGAGCGGGATGCCGCTTGGGAGCGCTTCAAGGAGGCCTCACCGGGCTTCCGCGACTACGAGCAGCGGACGACGCGGACGATCCCGGTGCTGGTGCTCCGGCGCCGCACCGAGCAGGGGGCCTCCGCGAGCTGACCCGCCGGCGGACGCGGGCCGGCATCTAGGCGTCGAACGGCCAGCGGCCCTCGCGCTGGAAGCGCGCGACGTGCTCCTCGAACTCGTCGCCGCGGCCCGCCGCGTACCACTCCGCCCGGAGCTCCGCGAGCCGCGCATGGAGGCGCTCCATCGCGGCTTCGCCCGAGCTCATGACATCAGTGTGCGGGGTGCAGGTTCCTGAAACCCAGGGTCCGGCACGAACCCGTGCGGGTTCCGGCTGCCGGCGACGCGACGCGGCATGTGCCCCGGTCTGGGGGTGTGCCGTTTCAGGCGGCTCCCATACGCTCGGGGTACCGGGTCCTCGTCACAGCTGGGGGGTTGTGACTCGAGTTGCCGGTACTGCAGAACGCCGCGGGCGGTCGGTCGGGGGGCCGACCGCCCAGCGGCGTTTCTTGCGTTCGCGGTCCGCATCGGATTCCGGACCGGGTGCTGCATCGCCCGCGGTGAAGGGGAGCTCCGCGGGCGTTCTCGGGTCGTGCCGGAGGGGGTGAGTCTCCGTCGGCGGCCGGGGAACCGCCTAGGACGAAGGTAGGACAGACAGATCTGTCTGTCCCATCCCCAGAACGGGTGCCCTGGAGACCCGGGGGCATGCTGGAGGGGTGCCGACCGTCGTGCTCGAGGTGGCCGCCGACCTCCGCTTCCTGCTGCCGCTCGGGCGGCGGGGTGGGCGCCTTCCCGTCGACGCGGACCCGACCGACAGTGCCGGCCACCTGGTGCAGGCCGCCGGCATCCCGCACACCGAGGTGGGGGCGCTGCGGCTGGACGGTGTCCCCATC
>JBQCCU010000361.1:0-8392 GCA_051961935.1 Amnibacterium sp.
CGTGCCGGCGAGGGATGCCGACGTGGAGCTCTCCGACCGTGGCCGCGGTCAGGCGGAGGACCTCGGCCGGCGGCTCGCCGCCGAGCCGGAGGTCGACGCGCTCTGGGTCTCCCCGTACCGGCGCGCGCGGGCGACGGCCGAGCTGGCGCTGGACACGGCCGGCTGGGTCCTGCCGCCGCGGATAGATCCGCGCCTGCGCGACCGGGAGCTCGGCATCCTCGACGCGCTGACGAGCCACGGCGTGCGCGAGCTGCACCCCGACGAGGACGCGCGGCGCCGCTGGCTGGGCAAGTACTACTACCGGCCGCCGGGCGGCGAGTCGTGGGCCGACGTGGCGCTGCGCGTCTCCTCCCTGCTGCCGGGCCTCGAGGCGAGCGGCGAGCGCGTGCTCGTCGTCGCCCACGACGCCGTCGTCTGGCTCTTCCGTGCGGTCTGCGAGCGGATGGAGGAGCGCGAGCTGCTCGCGACCGCGGCCGCGAATCCGATCCCGAACGCCTCGATCACCCGGCTCGTGCAGGACGAGCCCGGCACCGCGTGGCGGGCGGCGGACGTGAACGACGTGGGCCACCTCGAGACCGTGACCGAGCACCCCGGGAGGGCGGATGCCCCGCAAGGCTGAGCCGGCGAACCCGGAGACGCTGCCGGCGCTGCCGGCGCCCGCGGGATCGAAGCGCGAGCGCGGCGACGTGCTCGTGATCGGCGGCGCCGCGAAGACGCCGGGTGCGGTGGCCCTGACGGGCATCGCCGCGCTGCGGGTCGGCGCGGGTCGGCTCACCGTCGCGGTCGCGGAGTCCGTCGCCGCGCCCCTCGCGGTCGCGTTCCCCGAGGCGGGGGTGATCGGACTGCCGCAGAACCACGCCGGCTCGGTGACCGCCGGGGCGGCGAAGGCGCTCGAGGGGCAGCTCGACGTCGACTGCGTCGTGGTCGGCCCCGGCCTCGACGACGCCGAGGAGGCGCACGAGCTGCTCGTGCGCCTCGTGCCGCTGCTGGGCGAGCGCACCCGGGTGCTGCTCGACGCCTACGCCCTCGGCGCCGTCGCGCAGGACTCCGAAGTCTGCCGGCCGCTCGAGGGACGCCTGCTGATGACCCCGAACGGCACGGAGGCGGCGATCCTCCTCGGCCGCGATCCGGGCGACACGACGGACGACCTCGCGGAGGTGGCCGACCGCTACGGCGCGGTCGTCTCCGGCAGCGGCCTCGTCGCGGAGCCCGGGGGCCGCCTGCGACGCATCGACGCGGGCAACCCGGGGCTCGCCACCTCCGGCAGCGGCGATGTGCTCGCCGGCGCGCTCGCCGGACTCGTCGGCCGCGGTGTCGACGCCGGCGACGCGGCCTGCTGGGCCACCTGGCTGCACGCGACCGCCGGCGACCGGCTGGCGGAGCGGATCGGGCCGGTCGGGTTCCTCGCGCGGGAGCTCGCCGACGAGCTGCCCCGCCTGTTCGCCCGGCTGGGCTGACCGGATCCTTCGACCACCGAACGACGGGTGCTTCGGCGGCCGAAGTCAACCCCCCTGCGCGTAGCGACCGCCGGGAGTACCGTCGCGGCGGTCCGCACCCCGAGGTCTCAGGGGCGGGCGGTTCCTCCGGAAGGCGGGCTCGAACCGTGCAACGCATCCACCTCTGCAGCGGCACCTCCTTCCTCACCGCGGACGCCACCGCCGAGGCCGTGCTCGAGTACGCGTGGGCGCTCGCGCAGTACGGGCGGCACGACATCGTCAGGGTGCCGACGCGGCGTGAGGACGGATCCGACGGGGTCTCCTCGATCCTGCTCGGCCCGGCGACGCAGATCTCGACGGATCTCGTGGCGACGGAGCTCGCCGAGCCGGCCGACCGGGCGTTCGTCGCCGCGCTGACGGCGCGGACGGCGCACCTCCGCGAGCCGATGCCCGTCGCGCCGTTCCCGGAGCACGAGCCCGACGGAGCCGACCCGGCCGCGATGTGGGACGGCTCCGCGGTCGGCGGCTAGGACGCCGGCACCGGCGCCGATCCGTCGTCGTCCGAGGGCGCGGAGGCCAGCGCCTCCTCGAGCACGCCGGCGGCGTCGTCGATGAGCGCGTCGCTGATCACGACGCTCGGCAGCAGGCGCAGCACGCTGTCCCAGGAGCCGGCGTCGAGGGCGATCACGCCGTGCTCGGCGGCGAAGCGCAGCACGTGCTTCAGCAGGCCCGGGTTCGGCTTCCGGGTGCCGGGCCGCACGAGCTCGACGCCGAACATGGCGCCCTTGCCGCGCACCTCCCCGACCACGTCGAAGCGCTCCGGCCAGTCGCCGATCCGCTGCAGCAGCGTGCGCTCCACGCGCTGCGCCTCGCCGATCAGGTCCTCGCGCTCGATGAGGTCGAACACGGCGAGCGCCGCCGCGGTCGAGACGGGGTTGCCACCGAAGGTGCCGCCGACGCCGCCCGGCTGCACGGCGTCCATGATCTCGGCGCGGCCGGTGACCGCGGCGAGCGGCATGCCGCCCGCGATGCCCTTCGCCGACAGGACCAGGTCGGGCACGACCCCGTGGTGCTCGATCGAGTACCAGGCGCCGGTGCGGGCGATGCCGGCCTGGATCTCGTCCGCGACGAAGACGATGCCGTTCTCGCGGCAGTACTCGGCGATGCGGGCGAAGTAGCCCGGCGCCGGGATCACGATGCCGCCGTCGCCCTGGATCGGCTCGGCGAAGAACGCCGCCACGTCGCGCGGGCCGACGTGCGTCTCGATGTAGTCGATGGTGCGCTCGGCCGCCTCCTCGCCGGAGAGACCGTCGCGGAACGGGTAGCTGACCGGCACGCTGTAGATCTCGCCGGGGAAGGGCCCCATGCCCTCGCGCTCGGGCCAGGGCCGGTAGGTCATCGCCATGGTGAGGTTCGTGCGGCCGTGGAAGGCGTGGTCGAGCACGACGAGGGCGCGCCGGCCGGTGAAGCGGCGGGCCACCTTCGCGGCGTTCTCCACCGCCTCCGCACCGGAGTTGACGAGCACGGAGTGCTTCTCGTGGTCGCCGGGCGTGATCTCGGCGAGCTTCTCGGCCACCCGCACGTAGTTCTCGTAGGGGGTGACGGTGAAGAGCGTGTGCGTCAGCCGCTGCACCTGCTCCGCCACGGCCGCGGCGACCTCCGGGTTCGCGTGGCCGATGGTGGTCACGCCGATGCCGCAGCCGAGGTCGATGAGGCGGTTGCCGTCGACGTCGACGAGGATCGCGCCCGCGCCGTGGTCCATGTAGATGTTCGCGAGCGTGCCGGCGCCGCGGGAGACGGCCTTGACGCGGCGCTCCTGCAGGGCCCGCGAGCGCGGCCCCGGCAGCTCCGTGACGAGGTGCCGCTCCTGCGGGACGGAGAAGGTGCGGGTCGCGGGCGCATCGGCTGGCATCGCCCCAGGGTAGGCGGCGCGGGTGACGGCGGTCTGTGCCGGCTCGATCCCGGCGGATGAGCCGGCCCGACACGCGGGCGCCTGGCGTGTTTACAGCGCTTACCAGGCCGCTCCCAGAGCCCCTCCTTACGCTCGCGCCGACCCATCCGCCCTCGACGAAGTGGGAGCCGCCCGTGAAGCTCAAGGTCCCGGTCCTCGTCGCGGCCGTCGCACTGACGGCGCCGCTCCTCGGCGCCACCGCCGCGCCCGCCGCCCCCGTGACGCACGCCGCGCACCACGCCGGCACCTACCGGAACCCGCTCGACCTGCAGCTGCCGCACGGGCAGACGGCGGCGAGCTGCGCGGATCCGTTCGTGCTCCGCCCCACCGCCGGCGACCGTCACTGGACGCTGTACTGCACCGCCGACGCGCTCACCTCGACCGAGACCGACTCCTCCGGGGCGCTCGTGATCCACCAGGTGCCGCAGTACCGCTCGACCGACCTCGTGCACTGGACGTACGCGGGCGACGCCTTCCCCACGAAGCCGAGCTGGCTGGCGCCGACCGCGGGCGTCTGGGCGCCCGACGTCGTCTTCCGGGACGGGCGGTACCGGATGTACTACACGGCCTCCGACACGACCGCGGGCGGCTCCGCCATCGGCGTCGCCACCGCGCCGTCGCCGACCGGGCCGTGGACCGACAGCGGCACCCCCCTCGTGCCGCCCGGCGTCAACCCCGACAACGGGCAGGGACGCTGGGAGTTCGACCCGGAGGTGATCTCCGCGAACGGCCACGACTACCTGTACTTCGGCTCGTACAACGGCGGCATCTTCGTGCGGACCCTGTCCGCCGACGGCCGCACGTCGAGCGCCGCATCCGAGCGGCGGATCGCGATCGACAACCGGTACGAGGGCACGTACATCGTGCGGCACGACGGCTGGTACTACTTCTTCGGCTCCGCGACGAACTGCTGCAACGGCTCGCTCACCGGGTACAGCGTCTTCACCGCCCGCTCCCGCAGCCCGCTCGGCCCGTTCGTCGACAAGGACGGCGTGCCGATCACCGCGAGCCGCGTCGGCGGCACGCCCGTGCTCAGCCAGAACGGGAACCGCTGGGTGGGCACCGGCCACAACGCCGTGATCACCGACTACTCGGGGCAGGACTGGATCGTCTACCACGCGGTCGACAAGACCGACCCGTACTACTCGGGCGGCACGAACCCGACCTACACCAAGCGGCCCGCGCTGATGGATCCGCTCGACTGGCACGGCGGCTGGCCGGTGGTGCGGGGCGACCGCGGCCCGTCGGACGGCGTCATGCCGGCCCCCGCAGCCCAGCCGGGCGAGCGGACGGCCTACCACCCGTCGTTCGTGCCGCAGGCGAAGCCGGGCGCGCCGATCGCCGCCCTGTCCGACTCCTTCGACGGCAGCGCGCTCTCGCACCGCTGGTCCTGGATCCGGAAGCCCGACGCCGCCACCTACTCCGTGCGCGGTGGGAGCCTCCGGTGGCAGACGCAGGCGGCGGACCTGCAGCCGCCGGACAACTCGGGCGCCTCGGTGCTCACCGAGCCGGCGCCGAAGGGCGACTACGTCGTCGAGACGAAGGTGGCCGTGAGCACGGGCGTGAACGACGAGCACAACTACGTGCAGGGCGGTCTCATCGTCTACGAATCGGACGCCGACTACGTCCGCCTCACCTCGAACTCGATCTGGAACACCCGGCAGACGGAGTTCGGCAAGCACGTCAGTGGGGCGGCCGCCGGGCAGCCGAGCTATGGCAACGGCGTGGTCGGACCGGTCGGCGACTGGACCTACCTCCGCATCGTGAAGCACACCGCGTCGGGGCAGGAGGCGTACACCGCGTACACGAGCCTCGACGGCCACCGCTGGGACAAGGGCATCACGTGGACGGCGTCGCTCGGCGGCTCGGCGCGGATCGGCCTCATCTCGCTCGGCGGCTCCGGCTTCACCTCGAGCTTCCAGTACGTGAAGGTGAGCCGCCTGGCCCACTGACCCCTCCCCCCGCTCCCCCATCCGGCTGTTGCCACGTTCTGCGGTTCTGGACCCCTCAGGACCGCAGAAAGTGGCAACGGCCGTGCGTGCGAGGACGATACTCGACTCGTGAGCGCGGATGCGGTGGAGCTGTCGTTCGAGGAGCTCCGGTCCCTCGCCGGCTGGGCGGCCGGGTGGGCCGCCGCGGCCCTGCCCCGCTTCGAGCAGGCGGTCCCGGGCGACGGCCGGCCCCGAGCCGCGATCGACGCGGCGACCGCCTTCGCGGCGGGCGCACCGCGGTCGAAGGCGCTCCGGACCGCGGCGCTCGACGCCTACCGGGCGGCGCGCGAGACCGCCGACCCCGCCGCGTCGCACGCCGCATCCGCCGCCTACGCGGCCGCTGGCTCGGCCTTTTCCTGCATCCGATCGCCAGGGCCACACAGGTGCGGCACGTCCTCGGGGCCGCGGCGCATGCGGTGCTCGCGTCCGGCGTGACGGCGGACGCGCTGCAGTCCATCCGCTCCTCCGCGCCTGCGGCCGTGGTGGCGCTGCTGCGCCGGTACCCGGCGGCCCCGGACGGTGACGGCCGCACCGGCGAGGTGCTCCGCGTGCTCGACGCGCTGCTCCGCTCCTGATGCGACGGACGCCTGCGGTACCGTTCGGCGAGCCCGCCCAGCCCGCGGGCGCGAACCGCCGGGAGGCCGCCGTGTCCGAACCCTCCGCCGTCGTCCGCGGCGCGCACCTCGTCGGCAGCGTGCACCTGCCGGACGCGGAGACCGTGATCCGCACGGTCGCCCAGCACCTCGGCGGCGACGTCGCCCGGATCCCCGACGGCGAGGTCGGCGAGCGCTACTACTGGCTGCAGTTCCAGACGCGGCGACTCGAGCGCACCCCAGGGCTGGTGCGCCAGGGCGACACGCCTGTGCTCATCCGGGGCGAGTTCGACCAGCGCCCCTTCGCGCTCGACGGCACCGTGTCGGCGGCGGACCTGCGCTTCCCCGACCTCGGCTACGCGGACGCCGCCATCGAATCGTTCCGCGCCTTCGCCCGGTTGCAGGACGCGGGCGTCGTGCCCGCGCACGTCCGCTTCCAGGTCTCCCTGCCCACGCCGGCCGCCGTGGTGGGCGTCTTCGTCGCCGAGCAGGACCGCGCGGCCGTCGAACCGGTCTACGAGCGCGCGCTGTTCGGCGAGCTGCGGCGGATCCTCGACGCGATCCCCCACGACCGGCTCGCGGTGCAGTGGGACACCGCGGTCGAGTTCGCGTTCCTCGAGCACCTCCCCCGGCTCACGCCCTGGTTCGACGACGTGCTCGGCGGCGTCGTGGAGCGGGCCGTCCGGCAGGCCTCCGTCGTCCCCGAGGACGTCGCCCTCGGCTACCACCTCTGCTACGGCGACGTCGAGGAGCACCACTTCGTGCAGCCCGCCGACACCGGCACCATCGCGTCGGTGATCCGGGGCCTGCTCGCCGCCGCGCCGCGCCGGATCGACTGGATCCACCTGCCGGTGCCGATCGAGCGGGACGACGCCGCCTACTTCGCGCCGCTCGCCGGCCTCGAGCTCCCCGACGCCACCGCCCTCTACCTCGGGCTGGTGCACCACGAGGACGGTGTGGACGGCGCGCTCCGCCGCATCCGCGCCGCCGCCACCGCCGTGCCGCGCTTCGGTGTCGCCACCGAGTGCGGGTTCGGGCGCGGCCCGGCCGAGCGCACGGCGCCGCTGCTCGACCTGCACCACGCGATCCTCGAGCGCGCGGCGGCGGGTTTGTCCTAGCCGGCAACGAATCGACCTCGGCCCGGTACGCTCTCGAGCACCGGACGGGCAGCGCCGCCGCCCCCCGTCGGACGATCCGCTTCGCACCTCCCGGAGGTCCCGATGTCCGACGCCCCCACCGCCTTCGACGCCGCCGCGGACCGCGTGCGCGCCGGCGCATCCGCCGCCGAGGAGGCACGGCGCCTGCTCGCCGAGCTCACGGATGCGGAGCGGCTCGGCCTGCTCGACGGCGACGAGCCGTTCTGGGTGGGCTTCCGCCGGATGATGGAGGAGGGCTACAACCACACGCCGTACGTGCACGGCGCGGTGCCGAGGCTCGGCATCCCCGGCCTGCGCTTCGGCGACGGCCCTCGCGGCGTGGTGCTCGGCCGGTCGACGGCGTTCCCCGTCGCGATGGCGCGGGGCGCCACCTGGGATCCAGCCCTCGAGGAGCGGATCGGCACCGCGATCGGCGAGGAGCTGCGCGCGCAGGACGGCAACTTCTTCGGCGGCATCTGCATCAACGTGCCGCGCCACCCCGCGTGGGGCCGCATCCAGGAGACCTACGGCGAGGACCCGCTGCTGCTCGGCGCCTTCGGGTCAGCGCTCCACCGCGGCGTCGCGCCGAACGCGATGACCACCGTCAAGCACTACGCACTGAACTCGATGGAGAACGCCCGGTTCACCGTCGACGTGACGATCGACGAGGGCGCGCTCCGCGAGGCGTTCCTGCCCCACTTCCGCGCCGTCGTCGAGGCGGGGGCGGATGCGGTCATGACCGCGTACAACTCGGTCAACGGCGAGTGGGCGGGGCAGAACCGGCACCTCATCACCGGGGTGCTCCGCGACGACTGGGGCTTCCAGGGCATCGCCGTGTCCGACTTCATCTGGGGGATCCGCGACGCCGTGCAGTCCCTGCGGGCCGGCCTCGACGTCGAGGAGCCCTTCGCCGAGCAGCGCGCGCAGCACCTCGCCGCGGCGATCGAGGCGGATCCGTCGCTGGAGGCGGACGTGGACGCGGCCGCGACGCGGATCCTCGCCGTGCAGCTGCGCTTCGCGGCGCGGCGGCGGCCGGAGGCGCCCGACGCATCGGTCGTGTTCTCCGCCGAGCACCGCGCGCTCGCCCGCGAGGCCGCGGCCCGGGCGATGGTGCTGCTGAAGAACGAGCCGGTCGGCGGGGCGCCGGTGCTCCCCCTCGACCCCACGACCGTCCGCACGCTCGCCGTCGCGGGCGCGCTCGCGAAGCGCCCGAACACCGGCGACAACGGCTCCTCGGACGTCCGCTCGCCGGAGGTCGTGACGCCGCTCGAGGGGCTGGCCGCCG
>JBQCCU010000362.1:0-3214 GCA_051961935.1 Amnibacterium sp.
GACCGCCTGCTGGTCCTGACCTCGGCCGCGCCACCCCACGCGGACGTGCCACGTTCCGACCTCATCCGACCCGGATGAAGTCAGACAGTGGCACGTGTGCGGTGGGGGTCAGACCTGGAAGGCCTGCACCAGGGTCATCAGCAGCTGCGCCGACCGCGCGAGCACGAGCCCGATCAGGTAGGTCACGCCGCAGAGCGCCCAGAAGCGGTTCACGGTGCAGAGCCACTTCGCGCCGCGGTAGGCCATCGCGGTGATGATCGGCACGATCGCGACCATCGCGGGCAGGTTCGGGTCGATCACCGCGGTCAGGCCGGAGAAGGTCCACCAGATGGAGAAGCCCACGAGGGACAGCGCGGCGGCCCACAGCTCCACCGGCAGGCGGCGCGCGAGCACGAGGCCGCGCGGGCCCCGCTCCTCCGGCCGCGGCACGACGAAGTAGCGCACGACGCCGGTGCCGGCGGCGAGGAAGAGGAACGCGGCGAGCTCGATCGTGGCGAGCGGCGTGAAGTGCCACGCGTCGAACACGAGCACCTGCTGCTGGAACCAGGGCACGAGCGCGTGCGGCCGGAACTCGGCGAGGAAGACGTCGACGCGCGCGGCGTGGCCGACCGTGCCGAGCGAGGCGAACCAGAGCAGCTGCCCGAGGACGAACGGCACCGCCCAGGCACCGGTGAAGCGGGCGAGATCCCGGATCCGGTCCCACGCCCGCGGGCCGGAGGGCGACGGGAAGAGCGCCAGCGCCACGAGGAACGCGGGTAGCGCGAGCACCGTGAGGGCGTGGAAGACGCCGGCGGCGCCCAGCAGCACCGCCGCGGGGATGCGGCGCAGCGGCAGGAGGGCGATCGCGGCGGCGAGCAACGACGCGGCGATCCAGCCGCCCGTCGCGACCGAGGGCCCGTAGACCATCGCGCCGGGGTCGGCGCGGAGGTTCAGCGCCAGCACCGCGAGCACCGCGCCGACGCCCGCCCAGCGGCCCGCGGCCCGGCGGCCGAGCACGCAGAGGCTGACCAGCAGCACGGCGTGGAAGGGCAGGATCAGCACCCGCGCGACCTCGACGGGCAGGTGCAGCAGGTCGAGGCTCTGCTGCTCCGCGGGCGTCACCGGGGCGAGCACGAGCACGGCGAAGAAGATCGTGAGGTGCACCGCGACGAGCAGCGCCAGGACGACGACGAACAGCACGTCCATGCGCGACTGCGGGCGGGCGGCGCGCAGCGCCGGCGACGCCGCGGCCACGCTGTCGCGGAGACGGGTCACGGAAGACACGGCCTCGAGGGTATCCGCCGTCGGCGCCCGAACGGGGGACTTGTGGACGGGTGTCCTATCCTGCGGCCTTCAGCGCGGCAGCCACGGTGCGGTGGATCGCGGCGTAGTCGGGGTCGGTCGGGTCGGGCACGCGGGGCGGCACGAACTCGATCGTCGCCGTCTTCTGGCCCCGCGACTGCAGCGCCGCGCCCGCGAGGACGCCGAGCAGCCCCTGCGGCAGGTCGGTCGAGACCGCGGCCGAGCCGGCCTTCCCGATGGCCTCGAGCCGGGTGAGCAGCGTGACGGGGCTCATCTGGTGCAGCATCGCCGTCTCGAGGTTCCGCTGGCGCTGCATCCGCCCGTAGTCGCCCTGCGGGTCGCCGTGCCTGGACCTGGCGTACCACATGGCCCGGTTGCCGTTCATGTGCTGCACGCCGGGCTCGATCCAGACCTTCACGCCGGTCGGGTTCCCGTTCGCGTCGACCCCGCCGCCGATGGGCAGTCGCCGCTGCACGTCGATGGTCACGCCGCCCATCGCGTCGATCAGCTTCCCGAACGCGCCCATGTCGACGAGCACGGAGTACTGGATGGGGATGCCGAGGGCCCCCTCCACCGCCTCCTTCGTGGCCTCGATGCCCGGCTGGGTGTGCTGCGCCTTCGCGTCGGGGTAGAGCTGCGGGCTCTTCAGCTGCACCTCGGTGTAGATCGAGTTCAGCTCGCAGACGTCGACGTTGCAGGTGTCGTGCCAGCCGTAGCCGTGCGGGTAGGCCTTCAGCATCGGGGAGCCGGCCGCGAAGGGCATCCGGTCGAGGTTCCGAGGCAGGCCGAACATCACCATGTGCCCGGTGAGGGCGTTCACGCTGACGACCGAGATGCTGTCGGGCCGCAAGCCCGAGCGGCCCGGGCCGGCATCGCCGCCGAGCAGCAGGATGTTGTAGCGGCCGTCGACCGGCATGGCGAACCGGCTGCCGGCGAACAGCGAGCCGAGGGCGTCCCGGGCCTGCCCCGCCGTGACCGCGGCCTGCACGGCGGCGCCGGTGCCCGCGACGAGCGCGACGGCGAGCAGCACCGCGATCGCGATCCGCGAGCCGGCCCGCACGGCCACGAGCCGGACGAGCCGGAGGGTGTCGACGCTGAGCACGATCCAGAGCAGGGCCCAGGCGAGCACGACCCCCTGCAGCACGGTGAGGCCGATCGCGTTCGTGGGGATCGACAGCGGCACCTGCGGCAGCACGACGAGCAGGCCGGCGGCGAGCAGCACCGCGACGAGCCCGACGAGCCAGACGCCGAGCGCGAAGCGGCCGAGACGGCGGTTCCCGGCGAGCGCCTGCGCGCTGCCCGGCACGATCACGTGGAGCACCGTGAGCCACCAGGCGCGGCGGGTCATCAGCCCGGGGTCGGCGCCGTTCGGGTCGCGGAACGCGGACGCGTTCAGCCGGCGCGGCGCCTCCGTGCGGGGCCGGGCGGCCGAGAGCGTCATCGGACGGCTCCGGGGGCGGCGGTCGGGCTGGACATCGGAGGAGGGTACCGCGGCGCGGTATGGCGGCCCGCGCGCCCCCTCCGTCGCGCCGTTCCGGAGTTCTGGCGCGACACGCCGCCGCGGACCGCCCGCGCCCGGCGTGTCGTGCGGTTTCTCCGGAACGACGTGATCAGGAAGGGGCGGCTCGGCTCAGCCGAGGTGCTCGCGGTCGAGCCGCGCGTCCTTCTCTGCCACCTGCCGCTGCAGGTCGGCGGTGTAGGCGGCGAGACGGTCGGCGAGGGCCGCATCCGACGTCGCGAGGATGCGCACGGCGAGCAGGCCCGCGTTCGCGGCGTTGCCGATGGCGACGGTCGCCACGGGCACACCGGTCGGCATCTGCACGATGGAGAGGAGCGAGTCGAGGCCGTCGAGGGTCTTCAGCGGCACGGGGACGCCGACGACCGGCAGCGGGGTGACCGCGGCGAGCATGCCGGGCAGGTGCGCGGCACCGCC
>JBQCCU010000363.1:0-7453 GCA_051961935.1 Amnibacterium sp.
CCCTGCGCCACGCGCCGGATGGCCGCCTCCCGGCCGGCGAGGTCGTCCACCCGGCCCTCGAACCGGGCGAGCGCCGCACGGTAGGCGCCGGCGTGGACCGGATCGACCCGCTGCAGCGCCGCGCTCACCGCATCCGCCACCTTCCGCACGGTCGGGAGGTCGTACGAGACGTGCTCGTTGAAGCCCGGGGCGGTGGTGTCGAACCCGGAGAGGCGCACGGCGTCGATCACCCGGCCCGGCGCACCGTCCCGCAGCCGCGTCATGAAGTCGTCGTAGCCGCCACCGTTCTCCACGACGATCGCGGCGCGGAGCACGTGGAGCCGGTCCCGCACGTCCGCCTCGTAGTCGTGCGGATCCCGGGACGGGTCGTCGATGATCGAGGTCACGTCGACGCGTCCGGCGCCGACGCCGGTGACGACGCTCCCCCAGACGTCCGTCGACGCGACGACGGCGATCCGTCCGCTCCCGGCGGGCGGCGCCGACGTGGCGCTGCAGCCCGCGAGCAGGAGGGCGGCCGACGTGGCGAGGACGAGCAGTCCCGGGAGCCCTCGGCCGACGCGCATGCCCAGACGCTACGGCTAGATGAGAACGATTGTCAAAATCAGCCCAGGCGGGTCCTCGCACCGCCCGCGGCGACGGCCGGGCGCTCAGGCCCGCACGATCCGGACGCCGAGAACGGGCACGAGGAGGCCGCGACGAGCGTTCGTGGGGGCTCGTCCCGTCGGGTCTCGCTCCGGTCGCGCCGCGATGGATCCGGCGGTGGACGTCAGTCCAGGAGCAGGGCCGGCTCCTCGAGCACGCTCGCCACGTCGGCGAGGAAGCGGCTCGCCACGTCGCCGTCGACCACGCGGTGGTCGAAGCTCGCTCCCACGGTGGTCACGAACCGCGGCACGACCTCGCCGTCGACGACCCACGGCTTCTGCCGGATGGTGCCGAGCGCGACGATCGCGACCTCACCGGGGTTGAGGATCGGCGTGCCGGTGTCCATCCCGTAGCTGCCGAGGTTGGTGATCGTGATGGTGCCGTCGGCCATCTCGGCCGGCTGCGTCCTGCCGTCGCGGGCGGTCACCACGAGCTGCTCGAGCGCCCTGGCGAGGTTGCGCATCGACAGCGCCTGCGCGTCCTTCACGTTCGGCACGATGAGGCCCCGCGGCGTCGCGGCGGCGATCCCGAGGTTCACGTAGTGGTGGACGATGATCTCGGCGTCCGTCCACGTCGAGTTCACGCTCGGGTTGCGGCGCACCGCCCAGATCACGGCGCGCGCCATGACGAGCAGCGGCGAGATCCGCACGTCCGCGAAGTCGGGCGAGGTCTTCAGCCGTCGCACGTACTCCATCGTCCTGGTCGCGTCGACGTCGACGAAAACGCTCACGTGCGGGGCGGTGAACGCGCTCGTGACCATCGCGCCCGCGATCGCCTTGCGCACGCCCTTGACCGGGATGCGCTCGTCACGCGTCTCGGGCCAGGCGGGCGTCTCGACGTTGCGGAAGACGCTCACCTGCTCCTTGCTGCGCATCACGTCCTCGCGGGTGACCTCGCCGGAGGGCCCGGTCGGGACGACGCGGGCGAGATCCACCCCGAGGTCCTTCGCGAGCTTCCGGATCGGCGGCTTCACCGGGGCCGCCACCGCCCGGCGGACCGCGGGCGGCGTCGCGTTCGGCCCCCGACGGCTGCCGCGCCGGCTGCTCGCGTGCACGTCCGTGCCGTAGCCGACGAGCACGGCGCCGGACTGCTGCGGCTCCGGGGGACCGGTGACCTCCGCCTCGGTGGGCAGCGCCGCCTGGGCGGGGGTCATGAGCGGGCCGGTCAGCTGCTCGTCCCCCGCGGCGGCGACGGCCACGATCGGGGTTCCGACCGCCACCGTGTCGCCCTCCGCGACGAGGAGGGCGTCGACTCGGCCGGCGTAGGGCGAGGGGAGCTCGACGAGCGACTTCGCCGTCTCGATCTCGACGATGACCTGGTTCACGGCCACCTCGTCGCCGGGCGCGACCTTCCAGGAGACGATCTCGGCCTCGGTCAGGCCCTCGCCGACGTCCGGCAGGGCGAACCGCGAGATGGACATGAGCCGCCTTCCTAGTACGCCAGCGTGCGGTCGACCGCGTCGAGCACGCGGTCGGCGTCGGGCAGGTAGAGCTTCTCGAGTTTCGCAGGCGGGTACGGCACGTCGAAGCCGGCCACGCGCAGCACCGGCGCCTCGAGGGAGTAGAACGCGCGCTCGCTGATGCCCGCCGCGATCTCGGCGCCCATGCCGAGGAAGCCCGGCGCCTCGTGGGCGACGACGGCCCGGCCCGTCTTCTCGACGCTGGCCACCACCGGCCCCCAGTCGATGGGGGAGAGCGAGCGGAGGTCGACGACCTCGAGGCTGCGCCCCTCGCCCGCTGCGATCTCGGCGGCGGCGAGGAGCACGCTCACCATCGGGCCGTACCCGATCAGGGTCGCATCCGTGCCAGGGCGGACGACGCGGGAGACGTGGAGGCCGACGGACGGGGCGGCGAGGTCGACCTCGCCCTTCGGCCAGTAGCGGCTCTTCGGCTCGAAGAACACGACGGGGTCGTTCGAGGCGATCGCCTGCTGGATCATCCAGTACCCGTCGTTCGGCGTCGACGGCGTGACGACCCGGAGCCCCGGGGTGTGGGCGAAGTACGTCTCCGGGCTCTCCGAGTGGTGCTCGATCGAGCCGATGTGCCCGCCGTAGGGCACCCGGATCACGACGGGGAAGGCCTGCCGGCCCTCGAGCCGGTTCGTGAGCTTCGCGAGCTGGGAGGTGATCTGGTCGAACCCGGGCCAGATGAACCCGTCGAACTGGATCTCGCACACGGGCCGGTAGCCGCGCAGCGCGAGCCCGATCGCGGTACCGATGATGCCGGACTCGGCGAGCGGGGTGTCGAGCACCCGCTCCTCGCCGAACTCGGCGAGCAGGCCGTCGGTGATGCGGAAGACCCCGCCGAGCCGGCCGATGTCCTCGCCCATGAGCAGGACCTTCGGGTCGTCCTCCATGGCCTTCTTCAGGCCCGCGTTCAGCGCCTTGGCCAGCGGCATCGACGTGGTCATGCCTGCTCCCCGTACGACGCCTCGTAGTCCGCCTGCCAGGCCTGCTCGGCGTCGATCAGCGGGTGCGGCTCCTGGTAGACGTGCTCGAACATCAGCGACGTGGGCGGATCGGTGAGCGCGAGCACCCGCGCCCGCAGGTCGGCGGCCAGGTCGGCCGCCTCCGCGTCGATCCCGTCGAAGACCTCGGCGCCGACGCCGCGGATCTCCAGGTGCCGGCGCAGCCGCAGGATGGGGTCGCGTGCGGTCCAGACCGCGAGCTCCTCCCCGGTGCGGTACCGGGTGGGGTCGTCGGCCGTCGTGTGGGCACCGACGCGGTAGGTGAGCGCCTCGATGAGCGCCGGCCCGCGGCCCGCGCGCGCGTCGTCGAGCAGCGCGCCCGTGACGGCGTGGACCGCGA
Source organism: Amnibacterium sp. (assembly GCA_051961935.1). GTDB lineage: Bacteria > Actinomycetota > Actinomycetes > Actinomycetales > Microbacteriaceae > Amnibacterium. Next base: position 3,449 of record JBQCCU010000363.1, read on the forward strand.
GCACGTCGTTGCCGTCGACCTGCACGCCCGGCATGCCGAACCCGGAGGCGCGGCGGTAGAGGGGCACCCGCGACTGCCGCTCGACCGGGACCGAGATCGCCCACTGGTTGTTCTGCAGGAAGAACACCTGCGGGGTCTGGTAGCTCGCCGCGAAGACGAGGGCCTCGTTCGTGTCCCCCTGGGCCGTGGCGCCGTCACCGAAGTAGACGAGCACCGCCTCGTCCCGGCCGGGGTCGCCCGTCGCGGTCGACCTGTCGAAGCGGATGCCCATGGCGTAGCCGGTCGCGTGCAGCGTCTGCGAGCCGATGACGAGGGTGTACTGCCGGAAGTTGCCGTGCTCCGCCGGGTCCCACCCGCTGTGCGTGAGCCCGCGCATCATCCGCACGAGGTCGATCGGGGCGACGCCGCGGACCATGGCCACGCCGTGCTCCCGGTACGCGGGGAAGATCGAGTCCTGGGGGCGGCTCGCGCGGGCGGAGCCGATCTGCGCCGCCTCCTGGCCGTAGCTCGGCGCCCACAGCGCGAGGTGCCCCTGCCGCTGCAGGTTCGCCGCCTCGACGTCCACCGCCCGGGTGCGCACCATGTCGGTGAGGAGGCCGAGCAGCTGCTCCTCACCGAGGGCGAGCGCGCGCTCCGCGTACGGCTCGGCCGCCTCGGTGGGCGCGACGACACCGTCGTCCCCGATGATGCGGACGGTGGGATCGGTCGACGCCACGCCACTCCTCGCCCCGGCACGCGCTCGGCGCCGGAATCGCCCCTCGGCCAGTGCGGCCCCGGCCTACAGTACCGACGGTGTCAGGCGGTCGCCTGTCGCAACCCCACAACCTCCTGCGCCGCGAGCAGCAGGTCTTCCACCGATTCCTGCTCCCCGATGCTCACCCGGAGCCCCTCCCCGGCGAACTCGCGCACGCTCAGGCCGCGGCGATGGAACGCCTCGACGGCCTGCCCGTCGTCGCCCGGCACGGGCAGCCAGACGAAGTTCCCCCACGGCCGCGGCACCGGCCAGCCCTGGTCGACGAGCGCGTGCCAGACCCGGTCGCGACGCTCGGCGATCGCCGCCACGCGCTCCAGCAGGGCGTCCTCGTGATCGAGGGAGACGAGGGCGGCGAGCTGCGCGGGCTCCGTGACCGACAGCGGGATGGCGGTCGACCGGGCGGCCGCGAGCACGGCGGGGTCGCCGACGGCGTACCCGATCCGGAGCGCCGCGAGGCCCCACGCCTTGGAGAAGGTGCGGAGCACGACCACGTTGCGGAGCCGTCCCTCGCGCTGGGCGGCGATCACGGCGTCCCCGTCGACGCCGCCGCTGCCCGCCGCGAACTCCCGGTACGCCTCGTCGAGGAGCACGAGCACGTCGTCGGGCACCGCCGCGAGCAGCCGGTCGAACTCGGCCTGCGACACGACCGTGCCGGTGGGGTTGTTCGGCGTGCAGACGATCACGACCCGCGTGCGGTCGGTGACGGCCGCGATCATCGCGTCGATGTCGTGCGCCCCGCCCGCGTCGTTCGGCACGGGCACGCTCGTGGCGCCGGCGACCGTCACGAGGCCCGGGTAGGCCTCGAAGCTGCGCCAGCTGTAGAGCACCTCGTCGCCGGGGCCCGCGGCCGCCTGGATGAACTGGGCGAGCAGGGACACCGACCCCGCGGCCACGTGGATCCCCGTCGCCTCCACACCGTGCCGGGCGGCGAGCCGCTCCCGGAGGGCCGCGGCCGCGCCGTCGGGGTAGCGGTTCAAAGCGGTGGCCGCCGCGACCCGCTCGGCGACCTGCGGCAGCGGCGGGAACGGGTTCTCGTTCGAGGAGAGCTTGAACCCGCCCTCCGGGGGCATCCGCCCCTGCCGGTAGGCGGCGAGCGCCGCGATCTCGGGGCGGAGCTTGACGGGCAGGTGCGCGCTCATGGGTCAAGGATCGTGCATCGTGGAGCCCAGCCGCGGCGGCCTCCGCCCTGCCATAGTGGAGGCCATGCGCCGGTTCGTCATCCGCGTGGTCGGGAACGCGATCGCGCTGTGGCTCGAGACGCTCGTCTTCGGAGCGATCGGGGAGACCGGTGCGCTGCACGTGTCGCCGTACGCCTCCGACACCGTCGCGGTGGTGCTCACCTACCTGCTGCTCGGGCTGCTGTTCGGCATCGTCAACGGCGTGCTCGGCACCGCGATCCGGATCGTGGCGTTCCCGGTGTACCTGCTCACGCTCGGTCTCATCTCGCTGATCGTGAACGGCCTGCTCTTCCTGCTCGTCGCGTGGATCAGCTCCCTGATCGGCTTCGGGCTCGTCGTCGGCGGGTTCTGGTGGGGCGTGCTCGGCGCGCTCGTCCTCGCGATCCACAACTGGCTCATCGGCCACGTGCTCCGCCCGCTCGGGGGGCGCGAGGAGGCCTGACCCGCCGGTCGGCGCGCACGAGCACGATCCGCCCGTCCCGCGCGACCAGGAACGGCCGGATGCCGGACTCGAACGCCGCGATCCGCGGGTCGGGACTGCCGTCGGCGAGTGCGAGCGTCCGCCGGTACTCGGTCAGGGCGTGCGGCGCCGCGCCGGCCGCGAAGGGCACGAGCGGGGGCCCCGGAGGGGCGGCGCCGGCGTAGACCGACCGCCGGAGCAGCAGCCGGTGCAGGCCGCCGGCGCCCGTCGCCGCGGCGCCCCCGAGCACCGGCACCACGTCCTCCTCGTGCTCAACCGAGAGCTCGGGCACGTCGCCGGGCAGCACGAGCTGGCCCGTCGGGCCGCCGAGGGTGACCACCCCCCGCACGGCGAAGTCGCGCCGCTGCGCGATCCGCACGGCGTCGAGCGCACCCTGCGAGTGGCCCACGAGCAGCACCGGCTCGTCCGGACGCACGCCGGCGGCGCGCATCGCGGCGGCGACCGCCCGCTCGGAGTCGCTGGGCCGCCCCGCCACGCCACGCACGTCCGAGCCGACGTCGAACGGCTCCGCGCCGGAGCTCGGCGCGAAGGTGATGGTGCCGCAGATGTAGACGATCCACCGGGATCGACCGTCCCCCATCGGGTAGCGCTCGAGCCGCAGCTGCGCGGCGCCGGGCCGGGCCTCGGGCGTGCGGCTGCCGAGCTCCGCGAGCGTCCCCGGACCGGTCACGGTCCCCGGGAGCACATCGGCCGCGATCGTGAGCCACCCGCCTTCCTGCAGCACGCCGGCGAGCGCCGCCGCGGTGCTGCCGGTGCCGTGCGGCGATCCGGGATCGTCGGTGAGGAGGTCGGCGGGCCGCTCGGCGAGCGCGAAGCCGCGGAGGAGGTCGTCGCTCGAGGAGAGCGCCCGGCGCAGGTCCGCGAGCACCGCGGGATCCACCTGCGGGTCGACCCGGCCGGTGGTGACGACCTCCCGCGTGACCGCGGCCGCGGCCGACGCGCCCAGCACGAGTGCGGCCGCGGTCGCCGGGAGGAGGAGGACCCCGGGGCCGGCGAGCACGGCGCCGAGGCGCGTCGCGGCGCCGGCGGTCGCGGCGGCGGCCGCCCAGGCCGCCAGCTGGACGGGGGTGACGGTGCCCTCGATCGCGCCGTATCGGTCGGCGGCGAGGCGGAGCGCGTGCTCGGCGTCCGTCGTCTCCCCCAGGAGCCGCCGCGCGGCCTCCGCCGCTCGTTCGAGTGCCGCGACCGCTCCCGGCCGGTCGGCGAGCGCCCATGCCGGGTCGCCGAGGCATCCGGTGATGCGCGCGGCGAGGAGACCGAGCTCGTGCGCGAGGGCCGTCAGGCGGAGGGCGGCCGCCTGCATCGCCGGGGTGTCGACGGCCGCGGCGCCGCCGCCGCTGACGGTGATGCCCGGTTCCGTCACGCGGTCCCCAGCGCGGTGGCGGCGTCCGTCAGGGCGAGCCGGAGCCCCTCGAGCCCCGCCGTGATCCGCAGCGCTGTGGCCTCGTAGTCGAGGGCGGCGAGTGACGCCCAGCCGTCGAGCACCGCGGGTGGCGCGGGGAGGGCCTCCCCGGTCCGGGCGAGCGCGGCCACCGCGTCGACGAGCGCGACGGGTGGCGGCGCAGCCGGCTCCAGCATGAGGACCTCCGCCG
>JBQCCU010000364.1:0-6657 GCA_051961935.1 Amnibacterium sp.
GTCTGGCCGATCCTCATCCTCCTCCTCGTGCTTACGGCACGCCTGCTCCGCACGAACCGCGGCGCGGTCGTGACCGGGGGCCTCGGCGTCGTCGTCGCGCTCTCGCTCGCGTACTCGGTCGCCGAGACGGCCGCCGAGCCGGCCCGGGCGTACTTCGTGACGCCCACCCGCGTGTGGGAGCTCGGCGCCGGCGCGCTGATCGCCGCGCTCGTCGCCTGGCGCGGGACAGGGCGCGACGACGTCGAGCCGGCGCCGCGCGCGCATCCGGCGCTCCGCATCGCGGGCGCATGGGTCGGCTGGGGCCTGCTGCTGGTCACCGCGTTCACCTTCACCGGCGCCCTGCCCTTCCCGTCGTTCACCGCCGCGCTGCCGGTGCTCGGGGCGATGGCGGTCATCACCGCCCATGCCGGCCCCGGTCGCTTCTCACCGGATGCGGTCACGCGCCTGCGTCCCATCCAGTGGCTGGGCGACGTGTCGTACTCGGTCTACCTCTGGCACTGGCCGCTGCTCGTCCTCCTGCCGTCGGCGCTCGGGCACGCCCTCACGTGGCCGGACAAGCTCGGCGTGATCCTCGCCACCCTCGGCCTCGCCTTCCTCACGAAGCGGTTCGTCGAGGACCGGTTCCGCACGGCCGCGTGGGGACGGCCGCTCCTCAAGCCCTTCGCCCTCGCGGCAGCGGCGATGGCCCTCGTCGTCGCGGTCGGCGAGCTGCAGTCGTTCGAGGTCGACCAGCGCGCCGTCGCCTCCCAGCAGCAGGTCGCCATGAAGCTCGCGCACCCGACGGCGTGCTTCGGTGCCGCGGCGCTCGCGGCGGCACCGGGGCGCTGCCCGGAGACCCGCTCCGGCCCCCTCTACCCGACGCCCGTGCAGGCGGCGAAGGCGAAGCCGGCCGCGTGGGACGTCGTCCATGGCCACAACTGCTTCGCCCATGCGCCGTCCTACGCCCTCGTCTCGTGCACCCACGGACCGAGCTCGCCCCGGCTGAACGTGGCGCTCATCGGCAACTCGCACGCCGGCCAGTGGTACACGACGATGGAGGCCGTCGCCGATGCGCAGCACTGGCACGTCACGACCTATGTCGCCTCCCAGTGCGCGCTCAGCGACACCCTCCAGCACCTCTCGACGCCTACCGAGGACGCCGCCTGCCGGAGCTGGGGACGCCGTGTGGTGGACCGGGTGCTGCACGGCGGGTACGACCTCGTCGTGATGGCGAACCGGGTCTCCGTGACCGCGGCGGGACACCCGGACAGGGCGAGCAGCCTGGCCGCGTACCAGCAGGGGTACACGACGGTGCTCCGCCGGTTCTCGCAGGCCCACCTGCGCGTCGTCGTCCTGCGGGACACGCCGGCCCCCGGCGACGGCAACGCCCCGGGCTTCTCCATCCCCGACTGCCTCGCCGCGCACCCCTCCGACTACACGGCCTGCGCGGGGACGCGGGCGAGATGGGTGCCGGCGGACCCCTCGGTGCAGGCGGTCGCGGCGGTCCACGACCCCCGGCAGCAGGTCCTGGACCTGACCGACCTCTTCTGCGGCCCGACCGTGTGCCCGGCCGTGGTGGGGCAGGTCCCGGTCTACTTCGACGCCTCCCACATGACCCGCACGTACGGGAAGACGCTCGCGCCCTACCTCGGGGAACGCCTGACGGCCGCGCTGCGGGACTGACCCCGCGGCGGCCACCGCGCTAGGGAGCCTCGACGAGGTTTGCCGGCACCTCGGTGGGCAGCGGCGCGCGGCCGGGCGCGACCACCGCCACCACCTCGTCGAGCACCCGCCGCACCTGGTTCTCCCCCACCCAGAGGTGCTTGGCACCCGCGACCGGGATGAGCGCCGCCTCCGGCACCACCGCGAAGCGCCGGGCGGCCTCGGCCGGGCGCTGGAAGTCGTCGAACTCCGGCACGTGGGCGACGATCGGCCGCCCGGAGCCGTGCCAGGCGGCCAGCTCCGCCTCGCTCGTGCGGTGCAGCGGCGGCGAGAGCAGCACGGCGCCCTCGACCGGATGCGCGAGCCCGTACTTCAGGGCGAGCTCGGTCCCGAACGACCAGCCGAGCAGCCACGGGTGCGGCAGACGCCGCTCGGCGACGAACGCCATCGCGGCAGCGACGTCGTACCGCTCGGCGACACCGCCGTCGTACTCGCCTTCGCTCGTGCCCCGCGGGCTCGACGTGCCGCGGGTGTTGACGCGGAGCCCGGGGAGCCCCGCCAGGGCGGGCAGCCGAGCGGCGGCCTTCCGCAGCACGTGGGAATCCATGAATCCGCCGGCCGTCGGCAGCGGATGCAGGCAGACGAGCGTCGCCGTGGGCGCGCTCCCCCGCGGCACGGCGAGCTCCCCGACGAGCGCGAGGCCGTCGGCGGTGATGAGCTCGACGTCCTCCCGGTCGGCGACGAGGCGGGTGCCGCTCCGGATCGGGACCGTGTTGCTCATGCGATCCGCCAGCAGTGCGGATGCCAGTGCCGGCGCGCCTCGAGGTCGACGGTCTCGCCGAGCACGCCGTCCGCACGCCACACGACGAGGTGCGCGAGCCCCTCCGGGATGGTGAGCCCGCAGCCGGGGCAGACGTACGGTTTCAGTGCCTGCGCGCCCGACAGCGGCTGCACGTTCCACCGCCGGCCGCGGCGCGTCTCGATCCGGAACACCGGACCGACGCGCAGCGGAAGGCTCTCCTCCTCCTCGTCGTCCGCGGGTCCCCGTGGACGGTTGCGGCGTGGCACGAGCGGAGGATCAGTACCAGTTGTAGGCGTTCGAGTGCGCCCAGGCGCCGCACGGCGAGCCGTAGGAGCCCCTGATGTAGCTGAGGCCCCACTGGATCTGGACCCGGTAGTCGTTCTGCCAGTCGGAGCCGAACGCGGCCATCTTGCTGCCGGGCAGCGCCTGCGGGATGCCGTACGCGCCGCTCGGGTTGTAGGCGTGCGTGTTCCAGCCGGACTCGCGGTTCCAGAGGTTCACGAGGCAGGAGAACTCGCCCGCGCCCCAGCCGTTGCTCGCCACGAGCTGCGCGGCGTAGGTCTGCGCGGTGCCGACCGGCGTCGTGTACCCCATGCCCGCGGAGGCGTCCCCGCCGCCGCTCGAGGCGGCCGAGGTGGTGTCGTGCACGACGATCACCGGCGCGGGCTTCACGGCCTTGAACTTGTCGCGCGTGACGGCGACGAGCACGTAGCCGCCCTGGATCGGGAAGCGCTGCACCTGGTAGTCCGACCGGGCGCCCGTCGCGTTCAGCGCGGTGGCCGCCTCGGCGGTCTGCCCGGCGTACGGGTCGGTCACGGTGACGAAGGCGATGCAGGCGCAGGCGAGCATCGCGAAGGCGCTGAGCACCAGGCGGCCGCGCGAGAAGGGCCGCCGGTAGGCGGGCGTCGCAGCCGGGGAGGACCGCCGCTCGGACACCGGGCGGGGTCGCCGGACGTCCCGTGCCGCTGTGCGCGCGCCGTGCGTGCGCTGCGAGGACGGGAGGGTAGGGGTATCCGAATGCCTGCCCACGATCAGGCCAGCCTAGCAAAGGGCCTGGTCGCGGCCGCATCGGACACACCAGCCGTCACAACTGTCACATTCGTCACTGCTTCTCCCCCTCGAACGTTCAGCGGACGGCGAGCATCACCTGGACGAGGCCGTCGATCAGCAGATCGACCTGCGCCTCCACGTAGCCACCACGCGCGGGCCGGAACGCGACCGCGCGGACCTCCTCGACCGACAGCGGCGCGCCCTCCTCGAAGTAGGCGCGCACCTCCTCCGCGAACCGGTCGACGTCCTTCACCCGGTACCCCTGGGTGAGCGCGCCGGCGCGGTCGAAGCGGTGCCCGTCGGGCCGCTCCATCCGGCCGATGATCTCCTTCGCCAGCGTGCGGGCCTCCGCGTAGTAGGCCCGCTCCCCCGACTTCCGCATCACGCGGTCGCGCTCCCGAGCCGCGAACGCGTCCTCCAGCCGCTCCAGGGCGGCGTCGACCGCGGCGGTCGCGTAGCCGCCGCGCTGCATCGAGAAGGCGGTGCGGCGGATGTCCGCCGAGCTGACGCCCGGGTTCGTGCGCTTGTCGTCGTACGCCGCCCGGGCCACCGCGAGGAAGTGCTCGACCTCGTCGACGTCGTACCCGAGGCGCCGCCCGCGCACACGCGGGAAGGGGGTGGTCGTCGCCATGGCGACATCCTGCCGTCAGGACGACAGAACGAGCAGGAGCAGCGCCGCAGCAGCCGAAGGAAGGACCGAATCGATCCGGTCGAGGAACCCGCCGTGACCTGGCAGGAGCCCCTAGATGTCCTTGACGCCGATGTCGCGCTTGATCATCGACTCGCCCAGGTCGCCGGTGGTGCCGGTGAGCAGGATGACGACGCCGAGGATGGGGCCGAACCAGATCGGGCGGTCGAGGAGCCAGGGGGCGAGCACGCTCGCGACGACGATCGCGGCGACGGCGGATCCCGCGAACCCCTCCCAGGTCTTCTTCGGGCTGATCCGCGGGGCCATCGGGTGGCGGCCGAACAGCAGCCCGCTGATGTAGGCGAAGAGGTCGGTGGCGACCACGACCGCGACGAACGACAGCGTCCACCACTGGCCGCCCGGCTGCGCGGTGAGGACGGTGGCGCAGGTGCCGAGCCCGGTGACGTAGAGCTGGACGAAGGCGGTCGCGGCGACGTCCCGGGTGAGCGGGCCTCGCCGGGTCGCGGGGAGGGCCTCCTCGGCCACGCGCCAGGCGATGGCCAGCACCACCGCGCCGAGCACCGCCAGCAGCCAGCCGGCCGGCAGCAGCGGACGCCCGTCCCCGCCGGGCGCCATCGCGAAGTAGGCGACGGGCTGCGCGAGCACGCCCGCGATCGCGGATCCGCCGCGCGGGACGTGGATGCCCGCGTGCTTCAGGGCCCCCGCGAGCTCGTAGGTGCCGAAGCCCACGAGGACGCAGGCGACGACGAGGAACAGCTGCTTCGCGACGACGAGGCTGACGATCAGGGCGGCGCCGAGCACGAGGCCGAGGCCGATCGCGAACACGAGGTTGCGCCCCGTGCGGGCCGTGATGCGCGCGTTGGCCTGATCGAACTGCAGCCGGGTCGCGCGCACCTGGTCGACGATGTCCGACCGGGTCGCGCGGAGCTGCTCCTGCAGCTCCGCCGTCGTGCGCGGGCGTCGCCGAGGGGTCCGCCGGCCCTCGTCGTCGCTCACCTAGACCTCGAGCAGTTCGGCTTCTTTGCGCTTCAGGGCCTCGTCGATCGCGTCGACGTGGCGCTTGGTGAGCGCCTCGAGCTCCTTCTCGGCGCGGGCCACGTCGTCGTCGCCGACCTCGCTCTTCAGCGCGTCGAGGTCGTCCTTCGCGCGGCGGCGGATGTTCCGGACCGACACCTTCGCGTCCTCGCCCTTGCCGCGGACGATCTTCACGAACTCCTTGCGGCGGTCCTGGGTGAGCTCGGGCATGACGACGCGGATCACGGTGCCGTCGTTCGACGGCGTGGCGCCGAGGTTCGGCGCGGTCGCGATCGCCTTCTCGATGTCCTTCAGCGCGGACTTGTCGTAGGGCGTGACGACGAGCATCCGCGCCTCGGGCGCCTGCAGCGCGGCGAGCTGCCCGAGCGGGGTGGGCGAGCCGTAGTAGTCGACCAGGATGCGCTGGAAGAGGGCGGGGTTCGCCCGACCGGTGCGCACGGTGTTGAAGTCCTCGCGAGCGACCTCGACGGCCTTCGCCATCCGATCGCCCGCCTCGGTCAGCACGTCAGCGATCACGTCCAAGTCCTTCCGATCGGCGGCTGGCGCAGTCTATCGGGGCGCGCTCCCGACTCCCGTGGCGCCGGTTCACAGGGAGACGGCCGTGCCGACCTCGGCGCCGCGGATGGCCTGGGTGATCGTGTCGTCGCCGTCGATCCCGAACACGCGCATCGGCATGCCGTTGTCCATGCACAGGCTGAACGCGGTGGAGTCGACGACCTTGAGGCCGCGCTGCAGGGCGTCGGAGTAGGTGAGGGTGTCGAGCTTCACGGCGCTCGGGTCGTGGCGCGGGTCGGCGGTGTAGACGCCGTCGACGCCGTTCTTCGCGACGAGCACCTCGTCGGCGTGCACCTCGAGGGCCCGCTGCGCCGCGACGGTATCGGTGGAGAAGAAGGGCAGGCCGGCGCCGGCGCCGAAGATGACGATGCGGCCCTTCTCCATGTGCCGGATGGCGCGGCGCGGGATGTAGGGCTCCGCGACCTGCGTCATCGAGATGGCCGACTGCACGCGGGTCTCCGCGCCGGCCTGCTCGAGGAAGTCCTGGAGCGCGAGGGCGTTCATCACCGTGCCGAGCATGCCCATGTAGTCGGCGCGACCCCGGTCCATGCCGCGCTGGCTCAGCTCGGCCCCGCGGAAGAAGTTCCCTCCGCCGACCACGACGGCCACCTGCGCCTCGCCGGACGCGGCGGCGATCTGCCCGGCGATCGACTGGACGACGTCCGGTGCGACGCCGAGCGTCCCTCCCCCGAAGGCCTCACCGGACAGCTTCAGCACGACGCGGCGCATGTTCCTCCTCGCATTCGCGGTCGCCCAAGGCTAGCGGGAGCGCGGCGGACGGCGCCCCGGTCGGCTCGTCGCGGTGCGTGGTTCCCCACCACCGTGCCGCGTGGAGGCATCCGTGCCGCGTGGAGGCCGGAACCGGCCGATGCGGCCTCCACCCGCCACCATCCCCTACTCCCGGGAGGCGGCCAGGCGCGGCGCG
>JBQCCU010000365.1:0-2748 GCA_051961935.1 Amnibacterium sp.
GCCGGGTCGCGGATCGCGTCGAGCACCGGCACGCCGATGTTGCCGCAGGCGGCCACGCGGCGGCCGTCGGCGGCGAGCATCGCGGCGGTGAGCCTGGTGGTGGTCGTCTTGCCGTTCGTCCCGGTGATCGTGATCCACGACGCGGGCGTCCCGGTCTTGTCGCGGAGCCGCCAGGCGAGCTCGACGTCCCCGATCACGGGCACGCCGGCTGCGGCGACGAGGGCCGGGTCGTCGGGGTGGTAGCCGGGGCTCACGACCACGAGGTCGGGCTCGTGGGCGGTGAGCGCGGCCCCCTGGCCGGCGGGATCGGCGGTGACGAGGCGGGCGCCGATCACGTCGAGCAGCTCGCGCCGCTCGTCGGTGACGGTGGTCCCGGCGACGAGCACGTCGCAGCCGAGCTCGACGAGGGTGTCGGCGGCGGCGAAGCCGGTCACGCCGGCGCCGAGGACCACGACCTTCAGCCCCCGCCAGTCGGCGTGCCAGCTCGTGAGGCCGGCGATCCGCTGTGCGCTCATCAGCCCGTCCTGGCGAGCCACTCGAGGTAGAACAGGCCGACGCCGGCCGCCGCGCAGAGGCCGGCGATGATCCAGAACCGGACCACGACCGTCACCTCCGCCCAGCCCTTCAGCTCGAAGTGGTGGTGGAGCGGGCTCATCAGGAAGATCCGCTTGCCGCGCGTGACCTTGAAGTACGCGCGCTGCAGGATCACGGATCCGGTCACGATGACGAAGAGGCCGCCGGTGAAGAGCAGCAGCAGCTCGGTGCGGCTGAACACGGCGAGGGCGGCGAGCGCACCGCCGAGGGCGAGCGAGCCGGTGTCGCCCATGAACAGCGCCGCGGGCGAGGTGTTCCACCAGAGGAAGCCGATGAGGGCGCCGGTGATGCAGGCGGCGACGATGGCGAGGTCGAGCGGATCGCGCACGTCGTAGCACTTGAACGTGTTCTCCGGCAGCACGTCCGGGTTGCCGCAGGACTGGTTGAACTGCCAGAACCCGATGATCACGTAGGACCCGATCGCGAAGATCGACGCCCCCGTCGCGAGCCCGTCGAGCCCGTCGGCGACGTTCACCCCGTTCGAGGTGGAGGTGACGATCGCCCAGATCCAGAGGACGAACACGATCGTGCCGGCGGCGGTGCCGAAGAGGAGCACGAAGTCGAGCGTGCTGCCGTTCGGCAGCCGGTCGCGGAGCAGCGACACGGCGGTGGACGCAGGCGTCACGCGGTCGGTCGCGGTCAGCTGCTTCGGGTACTGCAGCGACAGGAGCGCGAAGATGGTCGCGACGATGACCTGCCCGGCGATCTTCGCCCAGCCGCCGAGTCCGAGGCTGCGCTGGTGGCGGGTCTTCAGGAAGTCGTCGACGAAGCCGACGACGCCGAGCCCGACCATGAGGAACAGCACGAGCAGCGGGGACGCCGCGAAGGGCCGGCCGCTCGTCAGGCAGCCGACGAAGTAGCCGACCACCGCCGCGAGGATGATCACGACGCCGCCCATGGTGGGCGTGCCGCGCTTCGCGTGATGCGACACCGGGCCGTCGTCCCGGATGAACTGGCCCCACTGGAGCCGCCGGAACATCCGGATGAAGAGCGGGGTGAGGAAGAGGGTGAAGATCAGGGAGACGGCGGCGCCGGTGAGCAGGGCCTGCACTAGCCGGCACCCCCGGCCGCGGCCCAGCGCTCGCCGATCCGGTCGCCGAGGTGCCGGAGGCCGGCGGAGTTCGAGGACTTGACGAGCACCGTGTCGCCGGGCTCGACGAGGGCGGCGAGCAGCGCCTCGGCCTCCTCGATCGTCTCGGCGAAGAGGCTCTCGCCGCTCCAGGACCCCTGGGCGATCGCGGAGAGGTGGATGCGGCGGGCGCCCTCGCCGACGACGAGCAGCTGGTCGACGTCGAGGCGGACGGCGAGCAGGCCGATGCGGTCGTGCTCCTCCCCCGCGAGGTCGCCGAGCTCGCTCATCTCGCCGAGCACGGCGATGCTGCGCCCCGGCGCGATCTGCACGAGCGTCTTCAGCGCGGCGGCCATCGAGTCGGGCGAGGCGTTGTAGGCGTCGTTCACGACGGTCACGGGATCGGTCGCGAGCAGCTCCATCCGCCAGCGCTCCGCACGGGTGACGGCCGACAGGCCCGTGACGATCGTGTCCGCGTCGATGCCGAGGACGGATGCGGCGGCGGCCGCCGCGAGGGCGTTCGCGACGTGGTGCTCCCCGAGCACGGCGAACGTCACCTGCCTGCGCGTGCCGCCCGGCAGCACGAGCTCGAACCGGGTGCCGGCCGCGGTCGCCTCGATGCGCTCCGCGGTCACGTCGGCGCCGGGCGCGACCCCGAACGTGAGCACCCGGGCGGCGGTCACCTCGGCCATGCCCATCACCCGGGGGTCGTCGCGGTTCAGCACGGCCACGTCGTGAGGGGTGAGGTCGCGGACCATCTCGGACTTCGCGAGCACGGTCTTCTCGATGCCCCCGAACTCGCCGGCGTGCGCGAGCCCCACCTTCAGCACGATGCCGACGTCGGGGTGCGCCAGGCGCACGAGCCGGGCGATGTCGCCGATGTGGCTCGCGCCCATCTCGGCGACGAGGAAGTCGGTGTCGTGCGTCAGCTCGAGCATGGTGAGCGGACCGCCGACCTCGTTGTTGTAGGAGGCGCGGGACGCGACGGTGCGGCCGGCGCGGCCGCAGATCTCCTTCAGCAGGTTCTTCGTCGTCGTCTTGCCGTTCGACCCGGTGACGCCGACGATCCGCAGCCGGCCCTGCTC